>DATGJN010000068.1 GCA_035295165.1 bacterium | reverse complement strand
AATCGGGAGCGTCCGCATCAAGGATATCGCCTGCTAGGCCGAACGCCGGCCACGCTCTTCGCCGGCAGAAAGGCTGGCTAACCTATGCTGCGGGGCTCGCTTGGAGCGCAAAAGTGTCAACACCTCGTCCACACTGGACACCCTAGAAGGGCTGCTTTGTGCAGGCCGTGCGGTGGACGTGTTATGATCCGACACCGATTCCGTACACGGCGGCGATTCATCGTGTGGTGGACCGAGCTTCGTGAGAACCAAGCGCGGCGTTCGCTCGCTTACCTGACCGAACGTCGGTACTTGGTGCAAGTAGATGTGGACGAGAAGGACAACCCATTGTACGTGCACCGAGGGAGTCGGCATTGAGCCGCAGAAAAGGGCGGGCACAGCGGTTGGGAGAGTTGTGCGAAGGTGGAGCATAGTGCAACCATCGATGGCGAAGCAGAGTACAAGTTAGTCGGGAGAGGTGGGCGGCATGGATCCGAAAGAGATCCTCGACCCGTATGACGCGTCCAGCATTGCCGCATTAAGCGATGGCATCTTTGGTGTTGCCCTGACACTTCTCGTGCTCGACGTTCACCTTCCGGGCACCTCCACCGACCATCTCGCAAGACAACTGCTGTCGCTGTGGCCGAGGTTCTACAGTTTCGGCCTCTCATTTGCCGTTGTCGCGGCCTACTGGGTCGCGTACCACCGTCTGCTCGCGCACATTGTCGCCTATGATCGCCCACTGCTGTTGAGAAACTTCGCGTTTCTCGCGTTCGTCGTCTTGACGCCATTCCCGACGAGTCTAGTGGGTGAGGGGTACTTTGTCACGCAAGGTGACGCGCGAGTTGCCTGGATCGTGTATGCGGGTACCCTTGCGCTGGTGGGATTGACGTTGGCGTGGTTGTGGCAATGTGCGACGGCGCGCAACTTGACAAATCCGAAACTTACTCCGTCTGCTGCCGAGTACCTCTTGATTCGCACCTTGGTGTCACCACTGATCTTTGTACTCTCCATGGGCGTTGCAGCGACCAGTGCACCCCTCGCTCCTTGGACTTTAGTGCTCTTGATCCCGGCGCAGGCCCTCGTGGCGCAACGCTACGCGCAGGCAATCGCTCGCCCGAGATAACCGCGAGTTTGTAGAGCCCGCAACGGTCTTCAACGCGTGGCGCTCGGGGCTCCGGCCTCGGGCGTGGTTCATTTTCCCACCGTTGGAAGCGAGACGCTCGACCGTATATATCTATCGAGAGACCTACAGCACAGAGGGGTAACCATCGACGCGATCTGTCTCTTGACGATCTCGCAGGCGGCGCGGGAACTGGGCGTCTCGGAAGGGACCGTCCGCGCCTACGCTGACCAAGGCGTGCTCAAAGTTGTGATCGTCGGCCCGAAGCGGGACAGGGCGTTCGACCTCGCGGAATCGGAACAGTTCAAGCAGGCGCATACGCGGTCGCCCTATCGACCAGGCCCTCGAAGTGACGGTGTTTCACCCCTCAATCGGTAAACGCGCGATCTCGTATGCGTGCTCGGGGAGTGAAGTCAACGCTGCGGCTGTGGCGACAGGGGTTGCAGCGGCGATCACCGCCGACACAGGACTCGGTGCGAAGGGGATCACCGCTGCGGCGAGCGCCGGGGTGGTGACCGTCAAGTTCCCGTACTTGGTCAGCGGCGACGTTCACCCGACGATCACAACAGCAAGTCTCGCGGGACCACCGGTGATTGTTAGCCTCACCGCGATCTCGCCGGTAATGGCGCTGATCGCCGGCATTTTGATCCTGATGCTACCATGTCTGCTGAATTACATCGTCGCATCTATCTGATCGTGATTGGCTTGGTCGGTTTGTTCGGACGCTGAGTCGTGCCGCATCGGGGTGCGAAGACTTTCGATCCGGCCCTGCTTGGCCACCATTGTTCGTGGGCTCATGGGGGACAGAACGATCACGGTCATCGCCCCGGGACGGCACAAACGGGCTTTCGGCGGCGGCCGGAAGGACCCCGGATGGCAAGAACCGGGGTGGGCACCGTTCATAAGAGGAACACTGGTGTCAAAATTGGAGTCACTTTTGAAGTTTCCTCACGTTCTTCCTTCGCGGACGGCTGTTCATATCGGTCGCTGGACCTTGGACCAGGCACTACTTTCACAAAGGTGAGCGTGTGCCTTGTGTGGGAAGGCAAGTATACTGGCCGGCCCCACTGCTGGGCGGCATCGACCAGCCACAGTACACTCCCTTGTGGATCTCCGCGCCGACCATCCAACCGTCATCGTTGATCCCGAAGACGTTCGTTACATCGGCGCCAAGGATATCGATCGTCGTGACATGTCCCGACACGTCGCGCATGAAGCCATGGATCGACTGGGCGCTGTCCTGGTAGTATCCGACGATCTGGCCGGCGTCGTTCATTCCCCACGCCCAGGTCTTGAGTGCGTTGGGGACATCGATCGTGGTAAATTGTCCGGCCGCGAAGAAGAACCCGTGAGGCACGCGATCCTTTTCGTAGTACCCTACGACCTGGCCGGCGCGGTTGATGCCGTAGGCCAGGGTCGTCGTGGCACCAGGGACCTCGAAGGTGCTGAAGTGTCCTCCGGCCAGCAGAAAGCCGTGGGAGTGCTTGGAGCGATCATCGTACGTTCCGGCGATCTCCCCATTGGCGTTGATATCGTCAGCATAGGTCGCTGCGGCGCCGGGGACATCGATCATGGTGAATCGCCCCGCGGAGAGCATGTAGCCGTGAGATACTCCGCCGGCGTCGATGAAATAGCCAACGATCACACCGGCGTCGTTGATCCCGCCGGCCACCGTCCCACTGGCATTCGGGACTTCGATCGGTGTGAATTGCCCGTCGAAGAACAGGAAGCCATGGATTTTCTTGGTCTTGTCAAGGTAGAATCCGACCATATGGCCGTCGTCATTGATCCCCCTGACCACCGTTGACGCCGAGTTTGGATGATCGATTCGCGTTGCCGGGGTAGTGCTCGCAGGCTCCGCAAGAACGGCGGGCACACCCGCAGCCACGAGTACCCCGATGCTGACAAACGTACCCAGCACCAATGCGACCGCTCGCTTCATGAGAACACACCTCCCGCCGGAAATCGCCAATGAAACGATCGCCGGCGCACGTTCTCTAGCTGAACATTGACACCCGCAGACAGCCTGCCGCCATATACCGCGCCCATTAAAGAGGGAAGCCGCCCCCGGACGGCTTCCCTTTGCCTCACTTAGCGATTGTGCGCTGCTACGGCGATTGCGATCGTCGAGAGGCCGAGGAACAGTCCAACAGCAACCCACGGGAACAACATCGGCCATCCCTCCTTTCTCTCTCCAGATCGCTCGGAGTGTCCCCGATTCACCGGAGTTTCAAACGCCATCCACACGCCCAACAGTTTTTGCCTTAGTTAGACTGTGAGATCCGGGATGGAGCGGGAGAAGAGCGAAAGTCCGCCTAGGGTGTGACCTGCGCTTCAGCATGAAGCCTGCCATATCACGCGTGACGGTTCGCCGCGCGCCAGATTTGTAGCCACGCGCACCCGCGCGTGATACGAGTTGCCATGAGAGGAGCCCCGGCCGCGCGCGTACAGCGCGTACCGAATGATGAATCGGCATTGTCAACGCGGGCGGCGCGCTCATGACGACCCACCGATATCGACAGCGTCGGATTCAGCGCGCTCGTGCGACGCGTTTCATCCTTCGATCGTTAGGGGAACATTACGAGACGAGCAGATACGCAGGGAGGTGGATGCACAATGAAACCCATGCTCGCGTGGCTTGCGTTATTGGCCGTTGTGGTTCTCGGACCTGCGCTCGCAATGGCCCAATCGATGTCCGATACCAGTGGCCCGACCATGAACGTCAAGGGGATCATCGCGAAGCAGCAGTCGATCGCCTGTACCTCGGCGGATCCGAGTTCGTGTCGAACACAACTGGTGGTGACCGCGGGCCCCACGAAGGGCTCGGAAAAACCTGGGCATCCGCCCGCCACTATCATGCCGGTCACGGTTGTGATCATGCCACACACCCCGATCACATGGACACGAGTCCACAGGACGGTGGACCCGAACCAACTCCACACCGGTGATGCTGTCGATATCGATTACCAGTTGGTTGGCGGTGAGAATGTCGCGACACGAGTGGATGTCTCACTTCAGTAGCAGCCCGTAGGGTGGGCAGGCAGGCGAGAAGGTGCACCTTAGGGAGGGTCACGTGCTATGTACCGTTGGCAGGCCGGGGCCAGGATCATTGCGGCAGCGTGTCTGGTTCTGTTAAGCAGCCTCTTGCTACCGAATCTGTCCTATGCCAAGGCGCCAGAGGAGATCGATGCCAGCGTGGACGCAGCGCTGTCCCGATTCACCGAGCAAGTGACCGGGGCCGATGCATTCCTCCGTGACGCTAAGGGTGTCCTCGTGTTCCCCGATGTCATTCAGGCCGGGATTGGAGTCGGCGGGGAATATGGCGAGGGGGCGCTGCGCGTGCACGGCCAGACGGTAGCGTACTACAATATCGCGTCCGGCTCGGTCGGGTTTCAGTTGGGAGCACAGAAGAAGGACATCATCCTCGTGTTTCTCCAGGACAAGGCGCTTCGGGACTTCCAGGCTAAGCAGGGGTGGCAGGCGGGCGTCGACGGGTCGGTGGTACTCGTAAATCTTGGCGCCCACGCGTCCATAGACACCACGACATTCGATCAGCCCATCGTCGGGTTCGTGGTCGGGCAGGAAGGCCTGATGTACAACTTGACACTACAGGAGTCCAAGATTTCCAAGCTGCAGGAGTAGGGGGCCGCGGCCCACTGCGAACCCAGACGGTGAGCCGTGTGCTGTCCCCGCCTCTACTGTGCTTGTTGCGACCTGGAGGCGATGAAGCAGAAACGCCAACAATAGCCGGCTGACTTGACGCCAATATCCCGATCGCCGTCGCTCGTTTTGGGGCGGTACGGACGCGCCGTGCTGGCTAGTGCCGGACGCCGCAAGGATTCGCCAAGAACCCTAGCTCGGGTCTTCGCAGTACCTCCTGCGGCGGAGTTAGCCGCCTTCTCGATGGCCGTGTTTGAGGCATCTTGCTCCCGGGTAACACCTGGGATGTCACTGGCCGGGTCGGGGAAGACGCGCACAATGAGGTGACCACAATGCCGCTGCTTCTTTTGTGGTTCCTGGCCGAAGTTGCCACAGTGGCAATCAAATGCGGCGAAGTAGGAGAGTCCCGTGAGTGCAACTTCCTGGACAGATAGCGGAGTCCGGGACGCTCTTCGCCTAGATCAGCCTGAGAAAGGAGGGCTGTTTATGCAACGGATCACGTTGGCCGCGGCAGGAGTCGCGACTGTGTTGATGCTGATCATGGCCGCGTCCGCGTCGGCGCAACCGTACCCGGGGCCGTACGTACAGCCCTTGGGGCCGGTGCAGCCGTATCGAACGTTGGTCGCCCATGTCCAGGTCGTGACGAGTGGATCGGCGGCGGTTTGTGGCGACCGGGAGGCCTTCAGAGTCCTGCTGACGGCCTACGCGAATAGCAATCCGTATCGGGCGCGCCAACTCGCGCTGGCACAGAACTGCGACAGTGTCCCGGTCGGTGCACGGGTGCTCGTAATGAGCGAACCGACGGCGATTGCGATCTGGCGGAATGACACGCAGGAGGACGTGGTTCTTCAGGTGGTTCAGGTTCACGTGTTGAATGGCCCGACCCGGGGAACCGCGGGATACATGTTGCTCGACGCCTTCCAATAACGAGCACTACACGCGTCCACGCTAGGGAGGAGTCCCGGAAGGAATTTCCCGGGCCCCCCTGGTCTCTGACTCTGCAAGCGACGAGGGTTGAGAGTCTACTCCTACCCCGGCTGTGAGCACGCCCATGGCATGCATGCCGGCGTGCGCGGGCCATCGGGCTGAGCAGCGGTCGCAGGAGGTGCAAAATGGCATGGTACAGATGTTCCTGTGGATTCCTCACTGAGCAGTTCCCGCAGCACGGCGACGTGGTCGTGTCCGTACATCATCTGCACCCAGCCGCGCGGGCGGACGGCGGCGCGGCGGTCGTGCGGATGGTGCCGCTTCCTGACCCGATCCCAGCGCGCGGAGAGCGAACTCCCAAGACAGCACTGACTCTGAGCAACCGCAAGGTGCATGAGGCTTCCTGTGGCAGTGTACCATCGTCTTGACCCGAATGGGCGCTCGGACGAGGGCCCACCGAGCTTGGGATCTTTGATGAAAGGAGTTGCAGAAAGTAAAGCGGAAATCCGGTGCGAAATGTCGATACATAATCCCTTGGACCTGCCGCCTGACCTGCCCGTCCCCGTGGATGACGGGGCGTGTGCTCATCTCCGCGGGATGCGCGTGCCGCCGGTGGCATTGCCGTCGACCTCTGACGTCGCAATCGACCTGTCCGCCCTGGCGGGGCGGACGGTCGTCTACTGTTTCCCGCGGACCGGCCGACCGGACCATGAGGTTCCGAAGGGGTGGAACGAGATTCCCGGCGCACGCGGATGCACTCCGCAGGCCTGCGCGTACCGCGATCACTACGCGGCGCTCAAGGCTCTCGGCACGCGCGTGTTCGGCCTCAGCACGCAGACGACGGACTACCAGCGCGAAGCCGTGACACGCCTGCACTTGCCGTTTGCGCTGCTGAGCGACAAGGATCTTACCTTCACCCGCGCGCTGCGGCTGCCGACGTTCGAGTTCCCGTGGAGCTTCGGGGCACAGCCCGCCGAGCTGATCAAGCGGCTCACGCTGGTGCTTCGCGACGGCCGGATCGAACGCGTCTTCTATCCGGTCTTTCCACCGGACAAGAACGCCGAGCAGGTCCAGGCGTGGCTCGCGCAGCACCGGCGATAGACTCGCGCGCCGGCGGTGCCGCCGCCGGAGGCGAGCCCCGCGGCCAGCACTGGTTGGGCATCGTGCTGAACCTCGGCTCGGCCGTCGCCTACAGCACCTCCGGCTTCTACACGCGGCTGATCCCGCTCGATCCCTGGACGATCCTGTTCTGGCGGGGGATTTTCGCAGGCGTCTTCATCTGCAGCGTCATCGTGTGGCGCTACGGCCGCCGGACCGTGCACGTCGTCCGCGACATCGGCGCGCCGGGCCTGGCCGCGGCGTGCCTCTCGACGTTCGCCACCATCATGTACATCAATGCCTTCCGCCGCACGTCGGTCGCGGACGTCATGATCATGAACGCCACGACGCCGTTCTTGGCCGCGGCACTCGGATGGCTGTGGCTCCGGGAGCGCGAACGCTGGAGCACCTTGCTCGCAAGCACGGTTGCGCTCGTGGGCACGGCGATCATGGTCGGAGGAGCGGTGCGCGAGGGTCATCTCGTCGGTGACCTGCTGGCATTCGGGATGGCACTGTGCATGGCCAGCATGATGCTGGTCATCAGGCGGCACCGCGAGACTCCGATGCTGCCCGCAGCCTGCCTCTCTGCCCTTCTGTGCCCTGCGTTCGTGTGGCCGCTGGCGCATCCGGGTGCCGCCGATCCGACGGACATGCTGTATCTCGCCCTGTTCGGCGTAACGCAATTCGGGCTCGGCCTGCTGCTGCTCACGCTCGGCGCCCGGCTGATCTCCGCGACCGAGACGGCGCTCACCCAAGCGTCGGAAGTGCCGCTCGGACCGCTGTGGGTCTGGCTCGCGTTTCGCGAGGTGCCGCCCGTGTTGACCTGGATCGGCGGAACGATCATTATGGTCGCCGTCTCCGGCCATGTCTACGTGAGCCGACGCCCGTCCACATCCGAGAGGTCGATACTCAACACGTAGGCGATCGTCGGTGCCAATCGTGGCGAGTCGTTGAAACTACTCGCTTCACGCGGCCTCTACAGTCATTTCTTAGCCCGCTGCATGCACGTTGTATCAAGCGGCGCGCAAGTGAGGTGCCGCGGCGTCATGGTAGGCGAGCGTATCGTATCATCCCGCTCTAGGCGTAACCGCCGTTGACGCGGTTGTTCAATCGGGAGGGCGATTGCCTGGCGATGAAACTGCGGCCGGGCAACGTCCACAGCGTCGAGCAGTGGGAGGAGGTACTCCTGCCCGAGATCGAGCGGCAGCAGGCACAGGGCAAGAACGTGGTCGTGCGCGCGGATGCCACCTTCGCCACACCCGAGCTCTACGACACCCTGGAGAAGCGGGGCGTGAGGTACGCGATCCACATTCCATCCAATGACATCCTGGAGCGCGAGATCGCGGAGTCGCTCCGGGGATCCGTCGGACGCCCGAGTCACACCCCGGTGGTCCGGTACAAGCGCTTCCGGTACGAGGCCGCCGTCAGTTGGAAGACGGCACGCCGGGTGGTTGCGAAGATCGAGTTTCACTGCGGGGAACTGTTTCCCCGCGTGGACTTGATCGTGACGACGCTGGAGATGGACTGTCGGGCGGTCGCGCGATTCTACAACAAACGGGGGACGTCGGAACAGTGGATCAGGGAAGGCAAGCAGGCCGTGAAGGTGACGAGGCTAGGGCAGACTGGCTGAATTCAAACATGACAGAAACCCGGTCCGGCCCCTGCGGGTCGGCCAACCCGGGTCCCTGCCAATTCCCCCCGCGACGAATTCAGTGGTTCTCTAGCGAGTATTCAATGTTTACCGTCGCCATTCCCGCCCCCATTGCCGTTGCCGCCGCCGTTCCCATTCCCGCCCCCATTGCCGCCGCCGTTGCCGTTTCCATTGCCGCCGCTGCCGTTCCCGTTCCCGCCACCGTTACCGTGACCACCGGAGTTGCCGGTGCCGCCGTTGTTTCCGCCCGCGCTTCCGCCGCCGTGGTTGTCGGCCGCGGCGCTATCGTGCACTTCCTTCTCATTGTGCGCCGCCTGACTCACTAAGTCTCCGATCGTCACGCCGGCTGGTAGCGTTCCTTCGGCCTTGAGTGTCGAGGCCGCCCGGGCTACGGTCGATACCCATGCCCCGTGATTCGGAAAGGAGGTGCCCAGGACGGTCGTCGTGGCCGTCGTGACATTGAGCGCAAGCGTGGTCCCCGTTACGTTGGCGAACACGCCCGTGGCCGAAGTGATTTGCAAGGAGCACTCGCCGGCGGAACACGAATACGTGCCGCTCAGCTGTCCAAACTGAGGACTGAGTCCGGTGACGATCTCGGTGAATGTGCCCACGGTCGCCGACCCGCTCATTGACAACGTCGTCGACAGCCCGCCCAGGTGTCCGCTTGTCGTTGTCTGACTGCCAGACGGGACGTGCACGCCACTGAAATCAACTGCCAGCGGCTGCGTCGCCTGTGCCGCCCACCCGGGAAGCGCCGCGGCAAATCCCACCATCACTACCATCATACCGCTTGCTAGCCACCGCATGATGCCTGTTCCTCCTCGTTGCGTAGTTCTCGCGTCAACCCCGCCGGATCATCGACGAGTCTTAGACTTTTCCTAACCCCCGAATCAACTGACGCCGCTCTTGCGCTGGCAGTATCTTGAGGACCGCGTGCAGCCAGCCCGCGTCCGCATCCAACGCATCAGCGGCGCGGCGCAAGCCGTCGGTGTCTCCGGTCGCGGCCATCGCTTGGATCTCCCCAAGGCGTGCTTGCGCATTCTTGACCAACAGCTCCGCTCGCGCACGCGCGCTTGGCGTCAGCGCGACCTGGGCGTTCTCAATGGCCAGGCGCGCCCCGTACCACGGACTCGATGGGGACGCTCCGGCCGAGGTCGCACCGACTCCTAGCCCGAACGCCCCGAGGAGTACTGCCGCGGCGATGGCGGCCCACCCTGGTTGCCAGCGGTGCGAATTGGAGCGGACTCTTGCCACACCGCCGTCTCCCGAGTACGCCACACCGCCGTCTCCCGAGTATGCCACACTGCCGTCTCCCGAGTACCCCACATCGCCGTCTCCTGAGTGCCGCGTGGCGGCCGACACTACCGCCCGCACGAGGCGCAGCGACATCGATACCGGCAGGTGCTGCCGGGCCGCGCGCAGACGGAGCGCGAGGTCGTGAAGTTCCCGCAACTCCGTGGAGACGTCGTCGTCCGCTGACGACGCGCCCGGTGCACCGGAGGTTTCCCCCGGAAGACGCCTCAACAGAAGTTCGAGCTGCATCTCAGTGTTACGCATCGCGTCGGAGTCCCTCATTAGTGTGCTCCTCCGTCCAACGCCGTTTGAGCGCTCGCAACGCCCGCAACTGCAGACTTCGCACTGCCTCTTCTGACCGTCCCATTGCGATCCCGACCTGCCGCGCCGGCATATCGGACACGATCCGAAGGAACAACACCTGACGATGTTCCCGATCGAGCGCGTCGAGACAACGCCAGAGGGCTTCGGCTTCCAACCGCTCAAGAGTCAAATCTGCCGGGTCGCTTGCCTCACCGGGGTGGTGACATTCGGTGAGTTCTTGCTCCGTAACTTGCCGGCGCCAGAGTCGGGAGGCAAGATGGTCCGCGATTCCGACGAGCCACCTTCCCATGTGTCGAGGCTCACGCCCCGCTCCGAGTCCCGCGAGCGCCGTGGCAAACACCTCGGAAGTCAACTCCTCCGCGTCGTTGCGCCTGCGAGTCCGCGCCAGCAGATAACGGAACACCCGCCGATAGTGGTCATCGTAGATGCGCGCGAATGTCTCTGCGAATGCCTCGGTGTTCATTTCTGCCCCCGTCGTACGCTTCGTCACTATGTGCCTGATCTTCGGCTTTCGTGACGCCCAATGGCGGCTCGAAGTGTGCTGATGTTCTTTCGATACCCGCATTGAGTGTTTCGGATGACCCGAAGTGACGAACACCCGTGCGTGGCCGCACGCGGGAGGCATTCCGGGGCGGGGAGCCCGGACCGGTATGCCACCCGGAGATCGCATCGGCGATCCCGGGCCATATCTACGACCGCGTCTGACGGTGCCGTCGCCGCGGCAATTTCAACCGAATCCGGGCTGCGACAGCACCGGTGCTACCTGGATTCTTCCCGGGATGGTGGACTACTCAGCGAGCCGTCCGCAAAGCCTCAGACGGTGCGTTCGTACCTGGAACGCGAGCGCTTCCCGGAAGAGATGGGAATGCCGACACACATGCCTCGCGTACTTTCGTGTGCAGCGGGGGGAGAGCGACGGGCCGATCCGCTCGCCGTCCAGCGTCAGCGGGGGAACGCGCTGTCGATCACGCCGCCCCACTGACGGAGACAACCGGGCCGCGGCGCCACGATGCGCGCGCGGTCAGCGCACGTCGCGCTGGATCGCGACGTCGACCACCGCGGGCGCTCCCGAACCCAGCGCCTCCTCAAGGGCCGGGCGAAGATCCTCAGGGCGCTCGACGCGCCGACCGCGTACCCCCATCGACTCGGCGATGCGATCGTAGCGAAGCGGCGGGTCAGTCAGATCCATTGCAACGAATTTCCGGTCCGCGTGTCGTGGTCCCAGGTAGTCCATGATATTTTCCTTTAGGATTCGATAACTCGCATTGTTACACACGACCCAGGTGACCGGGATGCGGTGGTGCGCGGCCGTCCAGAACGCACTGACGCTGTACATCGCGGAGCCGTCTGCGACGACGCCGACGACTGGCCGCTCCGGCATCGCGAGCTTCACCCCAAGCGCGCCCGGCAGGCCTGGGCCGAGCCCGCCACCCCGCGCCCGGAAGTACCGGCCGGGTCGCGGCGCCACATAGCGTTGCAGCACCGTGCTGGAGGTGATCGCTTCATCAAAGATTACAGCGTCTGCGGGTACCACATCGGCGAGTTCGCTCATGAGACGCGCAACGGAGATGGGCTGGTTGGTCCAAGTCTTGCGGTCGTTGGCCAACACCGTTTCGCGTTTCTGGCTCCCTTCGGCGGCAATCGCAGCGGCACGTTCCACCGCGCCGGCCGGGGCGCGCGATTCCAGCCGCTCAAGCAGCGCGAGCAGCGCGGCCGCGCAATCGGCCTTGATGCCGAGCGCGCCCGGCACATTCTTGCCGATCTCCCAGCCGTCGAGGTCGATCTGGATGACCTTGGTGGCCGCTGGGACGAGGTCGCCGGGGCGCGGGAAGATGTACCGGAACAGCGGCACCCCCAGTGCAAGCACGACATCATGTCGAGCGAGCACTCGGCTAGTGAACTCGGGCGCCGCGGCGTTCGTGAACGGCAGCGTGCCGATCACCAGGGGATGATTGGCGTCGACGTTGACCTCGGTCGTGTAGCCTTGGTAGATTGGCGCACCGAGCAGCTCCGCGAGACGGGTCACGTGTTCCTGCCCGTTCGACAGGGCGATCCCGTCCCCCGTCACGATCATTGGGCGGCGGCTTGCGGCGAGCAATTCGGCGGCCTCGTCCATCGCTGCGGGGTCGGGATGTGCGCGCCAACGTGTGTAGCTGGTGGGTTGAATCGACACCTCGGCGTCTTCGTCCAACACGTCGATGGGAATCGATAGCACGGTGGGCCCCTGTGGGGCTTCCTCGGCAATTTTCATGGCCCGGCGGACCGCCTGGGGCACGTCCGCCGCGTGGGTGATTTCGTAGGACCATTTGGTGACCGGCGCGGCGATCTCGACCAGATCGCCGGACAGGAGTGGCTCCTGGAACAGCGCCCTGCTCGCGCTCTGGCCGACGTACACGACGAGCGGTGAGCGGCCGACTTTGGCGTTGAACAACATGCCGACGGCATTCCCCAACCCGGGGGCGATGTGGAGCTCCACGAAGGCCGGCTTCCGCGTGGCGCGCGCGAACGCGTCGGCCATGCCGATCGCGACTCCCTCGTGCAGGCAGAGGATGAATTCCACCTGCGGATAGTCCTGGAGCAGGTCCATGAACCCTTGCTCCGTGGTTCCGGGGTTGCCGAAGATGTACCGAACGCCGTCCGCAACGAGCTGCTCGAGCAGTGCGCGTTTGCCAGTGATCCGCGGCATTTCCGTTGATCCTCCCGTGCCCCGATTGAGTGCGATCACCCATCCATCGGCCGCGAACCTACGTCGTCGACTGCGGGGTGTGCGGCTCCCGTCGGTTCTTCGACTTGGCCGGTTTTGCGATCCCACCGGTCCGGATCGCCCAAGAAGCAGGGCGACGCTCGACCGCGCGTGATCCACCGCGCTTCCCAGGGGCGCCCCTGTGGAGGCGCCATGGTCGCCGCGCAGGCCCGTCGCGTCGGCGCGCGCATGACGACATCCGTCAACGATGCGACCGTTGCGGACCACGAACGCTTCCACTCGACTGTCTGGGCTTCCTGCGGATCCGTTGCCGCGGATATTAGTTCGGCGTCTGGTCCGACCCGCTCGCTGCTTCGTCTCCGCGCGGCGGGCGAGCAGCCGCGCGATGATTTGCCGAAGTCGACCCTTCGCAGGGAGCGACCGCGCGCGCCCCGAACACCACGCGCCGGATGCCCCGGGTGGTCCGGGCGCGGCAGTCGCCCGCCAGGCCGTCGTCGTGCGGGGCCGTGGGGCGAGTGCGCGAGCCCGTGGGGAGGCCACCGCACGGGGTGTGGCGCGCCCAAGAACCCGGCGGGTGTAACGATCGACTGCACCATCCGAGACGCGTCAGGGGAAGTTGCCGGCGTGCTGCCGAGTAATGCCCGACGGCGGGGCCTCCATTGGACCAGGGGACGTGGAAAACCCATGGCACGCGACGGCATCGCCGTCGGTCGGGACCTGCCGGCGAGGGTCGGCGTGTCCCGCCGACACGCGGAGTCGGACCGTCACGCCGGTCCGGTACCAGGGGCGGGGAGAGTGTCAACGTGGATGATGTGACCGGGAGCATTGCCAGCTTCGTCGACGGTTTGACGGCGGAGGCGCTTGACGCGTCGGCGATCCACGAGGTGAAACGCAGGGTCGTGGATTCCTTCGGTTGTATCGTCGGCGGACGTGGCGGTGAACCCGCCCGGATTGCAAGACAGCTGGCGAGCCAGTCGCAAGGACGGCTGTCGGCGACCGCTGTCGGACTGGAGACCAAGACCACCGTCGAACTGGCGGCCTTCGCCAATACCGTGATGGTGCGGTACCTTGACTACAACGACATGTATTTCACACCGCGCGGCGGTGGTCAGCACCCCAGCGACTTGATCCCCGCGGCGTTGGCGACCGGGGAGGCGCTGGGGGTCCGCGGTGTCGACGTTCTGCTGAGCATCGTCATCGCCTATGAGGTTGGCGCCGCGTTGGCGGGGGCCACCCGCATTCGGGAACGCGGTTGGGATCAAGGCACCTTCACCGTGGTCGCCGCTGCCATGGGTGCGGGCAAGCTCCTGGGACTGTCTCGGGAGCAACTAGCGCACGCCGCGTCCATCGCCGTCACCTCGAACATCGCCACCCGGCAGACACGTGTGGGGCAGTTGTCGATGTGGAAAGGCAGCGCCACGGCGGCGGCGAACCGGAACGGGATCTTCGCCGCGCTACTCGCTCGCGAGGGGATGACCGGGCCGAGCGAGCCGTTCGTCGGCAAGGATGGCATCATGGATCTCATCACTGGACCGTTCACGCTGGACCTGGCCGTTCCGCACACGCGGCCCTTCGTCGCCGAGGTGAGCGGCCTGAAGTTTCATCCTGCCGAGTACAACTCGCAGAGCGCGCTGGACGTGATCTTGAGGCTGCGGGACCGCGTTCCCGTCGATCAGATCGAGGATATCCATGTGGAGACGTACTGGGTCGCATACAGCGAGATCGGCATGGAACCGGCCAAATGGGATCCGCGTACGCGGGAGACCGCGGATCACAGCCTTCCGTACTTGCTCGCCGCTGCACTCCTCGACGGGCGAATCACGCCAGACTCATTTTCCCCCGACCGGATCGCGGATCCACAGCTTCGGAGCCTGATGCCACGGATCTCGGTGGCGGAGCGCCCCGATTTCTCGCGGCGGTTTCCCGGCGAACTCAATGCCCGGATCATCGTCCGACTGCGCTCAGGTCAGACGATCGAAGGCCAGGCGGCACACCCGCACGGCCACGCCAAACATCCGCTCACGGACGACGAAGTGAACGAAAAGTGTGACGCGCTGTGCGCTTCCGTGCGCGACCGCAAGCTCTGTCGTGAGCTGAAGGACGCCCTGTGGGCGTTCGAATCCCTCGATAACGTGGCGGACGTCCTTGGGAGTCTGGGCCGACTGACCGCGTCGTAGTCCGCGCTGCGGGGGCAAGGCACCGACCGGCGTGTCCAAGCCGGCGCCGTGCTACCGCCGGGGCGCGGCGTATCCGTGCCGGTGGCGGGGAGCGACGCGCGGGGCCGTTTCGAGTGCGCTGATGCGCGGCGACGGGAGCACATCTAGTCGACGCCGGTCGTCGGGTCCGGCTGGGTGCCACGTAGAATGTCGACCGCAGCCACCGTCGGCGGTCGTTGCCCCGGTGTTCCCGCGTTGACGATCTTCCGTGCTTGATTTGTCGTAACCAATCGGTTGCGTTATCGGTAACCAAATGGCTACCATGAATCGCAAAGAGCGTGACGCCGTGTTCCGAGCGATCGTCGATCCGACGCGCCGAGAAACTCTCGGCTTGCTGCGCGGCGGTCGGCGAGATCGCGGAGAATTTCCGCACCAGCCGTCCGGCGATCTCGAAGCACCTACGCGTGCTGCGTTCTGCGGGGTCGTTGTTGCACGCCGAGATGGCACCGCGCGCGTTTGCGCCTTAAACGCGAACGCGTTACGTGCGGTCACCGATTGGCTTCGGGACTATGACGCCTTCTGGGACGAGAACTTGCGCAGTCGCAAGCGGTACGTTGCGGAGGGGCGTCGATGAACCCAACGAACGCCAGCGACACGGTCGTCAAAGAGATCACGAGCAAGGCTCCGGCGGAACGGGTCTTTGAGGCGCTGAGCAACCCCGACCAACGTGTGAGATGGTGGGGAGTCGAAGGGCGATTCCGGGCAACGCACATGGAGTCTGACTTGCGCCCGGGCGGCAAATGGGTGATGCGCGGCGTCGGCATGGGCGGCAAGCCCTTCTGCGTGGGCGGCGAGTATCGCAGCGTTGAGCGTCCGTGCCGGCTGGTGTTCACTTGGCTCCCGGACTGGCAGGAGAACGCGCCGGAGACGCTCGTGCGCTTCGATCTGGAGGAAAAGGGCGGGGTGACGACGGTCCGCCTGACGCACTCGGGTCTGACCACCGAGCGTTCGCGCGAGCATCATCGCGGCTGGCCCCAACTCCTGGCTTGGCTGCAGGCGTACGTCGAGGACCGAGCCTAAGTGGCTACGTGTGCATCCCCGGGTCGGATCGAGTTTGGCAGAGGGCCCCGCGGCACAGTGAATCTGGCTCGACTGGACTGCGGCGTGAACACGCCCCGGGTCGGTGCGACGCTTGGCGATGGCTCGATGCCGACCGAGATGGTCGACTGGAGCGTGCTGCAGCCTGATCGATAGACGTTCAACTGCCGGGTGGGCATGTAACCTTGACGATCCATCGTCTTCAATGCAAGAAATGCACGCGCCACCCTTTCAATCGAAATCCGCGCACGACGGATTGCGGCACGTGGGAGCTACAACTGCGGGCGGCCGCGAAGGCAAGGAAATCACCCTCGGTGATCGGGGCCCAGTCTCAGGGGCCGCCTGACTGGACACGGAGGCTCAATCGTACTTGTTCTCGGTACGCTTTTCCTCCAGCTGAATCTCTACCAGCTCCCCTGAACGGATATCCGGGCCATAGTGACGAACCGCGTCTTTGACGACCGCCAACGCCATTTCCGCGATGTGTTGTCGATCCTCTTTCGTCACCACCTGTAGTTTGATCACTACCGAGTATTCGCGCACGCTGATGGGTGCCACGATTAACGGCCTCCGAAAAGGGATAGGGTTGTGCGGCGTGACCGACGTGCGGTACCGTTCGAGTGTCGGGCGGCGAGTCCACCGGCGGACTACAGCTGACGCAAAAATTTTCGGGCGCGTTCTGCTGCAGCGTCCGCATGTTCGCCCAGTTCTTCTTCGGTGAACTCCAACCGTTTCTGCGAGTCCGTTGGCCGGGCGGTGGATTGCAGGAGGACCACCACCGTGCCATGTTCGGGCCGAGTCGTGACCTTCACGACGACCGCACGTGCGCCCGTCGCGTTCAGCGCCTCGGTGAGAATCGCAGTTGCCTGCGCCTTCAACGTCTCAGCGCTCACCCGTATTTTCCCTGCGTCCATGTCTGGCGGATTCATCATCAGCGTACCCTCTCGTCAGGACTGTGCTGCATGCATTGTACCTGAAGGATCACCCGGAGGGCTACACCGCGTCAGGACGCGGGGTCGGGGCTGGCGCCCTTGCGACGATTGACGGTTGGCGTGGCGCCGGTGTTCAAGGTACAATGAATGGGGGTTTTGCACCAGCCATCGCCACTGGGAGGCACCAACGCATGCAGGATGAGTCACGCAGGGACGTGAGCGCGCGTTCGACGTCTCCCTCCCGTCAGGCACGTGCCGTGCGCGGACGCGCAAATGAACTGGTGCGCCTCCTTGATGAAGTGCTCGGGCGACGTGGCAGATACGCGTGGTACGAAGCCCTCGGCGACTTGAGTCTCCTCACGCACGTCCCGCTGGACCTTGCCGCGGAATGGGCCGATCTCACTGCCATGGACCGGGCGTTCAGCCTCTGCGTCTATCTCGAGGATTGCCGGGTGCCGATTCGGGATGAGTCCGGGACCCAACGCCACGCGGCCGTGTACGACCCCCCTCCGCAAGTGTACGGAGAGTTGGCGCGGATGCTCAAGGACAAGATTGAGAGCCTCGCGACCGATCGGGCGGCGCGAAAGCCGCCCTCGCCGCCGCGCAAACCCCGGAAGCGTCGCGCGACGGGGCTCGAGTCATCGTCTGGCGGGGGGAAGCCTCGTCGTCGCTAGGTAAGACAGTCACGCACGCGAGGGCCAGGATCCCCGATGCGACATGCTCGAACTGTTCCCCGACGGCGCCTAACAGCCTCACGCCCGGTGCGACCGGCCGGCCGAGATCTGGCTGGCGGATAGAATGCTGATCAGGCGAATCTCTCCGCACGCACGGTCCGCCCGGCGCCGAGCGGGGCCGGTCAGTGCATCCAGCCTGCGGTCTATGGCCGCGCGCGGCGGCGACCCGCGGGCGCCTGCGGCAAACGGACCGACACTGGAGGTGGACCGTCCGTGGCACAGGTGACGCTTGCGAAGTTTCGCTTCAAGCCGGGGGGCAAACAGCGGTGGCTCGATTGGTGCGACGAACTGAAGCGACGGTCCGGTGAGGTCGTGGAGACCTTGCGGAACGAAGGCGTCGCGGTTGAGGCGTGCTTTCTCTCCGTCAATGAGGACGCCGTGTACTACTTCGTCGAGGCGGAGGACTTCGATCGGGCGCAACGGGCGCTGCAGCGAAGCCCATACACGATCGACCGCCAGCACATCGACGTCAAGGTGGCGGCCCTTGAGGCGGTCGAACCACTCACGTGCTTGTTCCACTTCGAGCATCGGTGACGCTCCCAGAACACCAGACGGGGCCGGACTCGATACGCGTCCGGCCCCGTCTCCTTGCGAGCGCCTGTGGTGCGGGCTACCTGGCGATCATGTGCCCGGTCGCCGCGAGAGCGATGCCAACGCGGAGCGCACCGGCGAGGACCCACATGGCGAAACACCTCCTTGTGGTTCCCCCCTGACCGCGTTACGCAGTCGCGACTGCCCTAGATTGGTACCCGACGCCTCGCCACCTGACACACGTGCCGTCTCGCCGCGGCGGACTCGTCGAGCGGGGGGGCACAGATGGCGAGGCGAAACCGGCCGCGCAGCGCTTCGGAGCGGTTGCCGCCGCTCGTTGAAACGCGGCTCGATCGCGTTCGACGGCGGATGCCCACGATTGCACCGGGTCACGTCCACTTCACGAGCGCCCGAAGCGGTAGCCTGGTCAGCAGGGCGCGATCTCCTCGTATGATGCACGGGGTCGCGGGAGATCGTTCCGGTGCTTACGTTCGTGCAATCATAGCGGGGCGCGGCAGCGACCGCAAATCGCCTCTGCGCGGCGCCCCGCGGGAACACGGTTCTTTTGCCCGCACCGCGGGCAACTGAGGATCATGGTGTCGACGGATGCGTCGGGCACGATCGCGCTGGCCTCGGCTTCGGGATCACGTTGATACTTGTAGTGGCTGAGCGATGCTGAGACGGTCGGGCTGATCTCCTGAAAAAGTTGCGCGCACCACAGCGCTTGCACCGGCCCGACGGGTGTGTTCGGTCCAAGGAGGTGACGCGCCACCGCGTCTCCAAGCCGGAGTGCAATCTTGGCCGGGTCGGCGTCTGTGCCGGTGATATTGACCAGAGGTTCGTACTCGCCGGCGCGTTCGCGAACCAGCGTCGCGAAGGGCGGGTATTGCCGAAAGTCCACCGTGTTCTTGAAGACCACGTAGTGAGCCCAGTCGAGTTGGTCGGGCAGGCGCTTCGCCAGCGCCTCGCGACCATGGCTCCACAGGCAGTACGAGAACACCGAGTACGTGTCGGCCACCACTTGTCTCTGCGCTTTGGTGAGGGCGGTCAGGAGCGGATGGCGTGACGCGTTCCACGCCGTGGCAAATGCGCTGAACACAAACAGCTCCAACGGCACGACCGGATACCCGAGCCGCTGGGCCGCCTTGCGGTGCGCATCAAAGCTGCCCCCGGCGATCGCGGTGAGGGACAGCGCCAGTTCTACGGGCGTGACGCGCTGCACCGACGGCTTTCGACCCGAACGAGAGAACAGCCCCATGCACGATCCCCCGTGTCTTCGCTAGCGTCTAGGCACGCCTGCCCGCGAGCAGGGCACCCGTCGTTCGCGCGCGGACCGGCGAGGCAGGGCGGAAGTGCTTATGGAACCGCGGCGTAGCCTCGTCCTGCGATGCGATCCGTCCGGGCCCCTCCCGCACGTTTGCATCGGTAGTACGTCCTTGTCGGGGCGGAACCCTGCGGCAAGTGGCGCGGCGCCGATGCGACGACGACGGGAGGGGCGCCGTGGCAGGGCTCGCGATCGTGTAGTATAGTACTCGCGGACGGGACGCGTGGCCGACCGACAGAAGGGGCCGTGTGAGCATACAACCGATCGCACTTCGAGCGTCTCATGCGCGCCAGGTGCGCGCCGGCGTCGCCGTGGAGTGGCTGACGATCGTCTGGATGGTCATTGAGGCCGCCGTGAGCCTGAGCGCCGGCATTGCGGCCGGAAGCATCGCGTTGGTGGCGTTCGGCGTCGACAGCCTGATCGAGCTCGTGTCTGCCGGCGTCCTGCTGTGGCGGCTGATCCTCGAACGGCGGGATCCCGCCGTCGATCCCGAGCGCGTGGAGCGCGCTGAGCGCACCGCATCCCGGGTGGTTGGATGGAGCCTGCTGGTGCTCGCCGCGTACGTGGTGCTGCACTCCGTGTACAATCTGTGGACGAAGGCGATCCCCGACTCATCCGTGGCCGGCGTGGCGCTGGCCGCGGCCGCGCTCGTGGTGATGCCCCTGTTGGTGCGGGCCAAGCTCCGCGTGGCGGCCTCGATCAACAGTGTGGCCCTCAAGGGCGACGCCATGTGCGGGGTCGTCTGCGCGTACATGGCCGCGACGCTCCTCGTCGGCCTGGGGCTTCGTGCGGTCTTCGGCTGGTGGTGGGCCGACCCGGTCGCGGCGCTCGGGCTCGTGTACTTCATCGTGCGCGAGGGCCGCGAGGCCCTGACCGCGCAATGCGGCTGCGCATGCGACTGAGGGCCGGCCGTGGGCTATTCGGCCTTCCGGGCCCCCACGGGGACGGCATTCCTCTTCGGCCGCCGGTTTTGCGGTAGGATTTTCTTCCTCAGCCGCAGCGACTGCGGCGTGATCTCCACGAACTCGTCGTCGGCGATGAACTCGATCGCCTGTTCCAGGTTCAACGCCCGAAACGGGACGAGCCGGATCGCGTCCTCCGCGGTGGACGCCCGCATGTTGGTGAGCTTCTTTTCGCGCACGACGTTGACGTCGAGATCGTTGTCGCGCGAATTTTCGCCGATGACCATGCCTTCGTAGACGTCGACCCCCGGCCCGACAAACAGTTCCCCGCGTTCCTGGAGGTTGTAGAGGGCGTAGGAGGTCGTGACGCCGGGCCGGTCCGCTACCAGCGCGCCGGTCAGACGACGGGGGATCTCGCCCATCCACTTCGTGTGCCCGTCGAAGAGCGAATTCATGACGATGGTGCCGCGCGTGTCGGTGAGCAGTTCGCTGCGGAGGCCGATCAGCCCGCGGCTGGGCAGCCGGAACTCCAGACGCGCCCGTCCGTAGCCGTGGTTGTGCATGTTGGTCATCTGTCCCTTGCGGCCGCCCAGTTTCTCCACGACCACCCCGACGAAGCGTTCCGGCACGTCGATCGTCAGCCGTTCCATCGGTTCCATCAGCACGCCGTCGACCGTCTTGGTCACGATCTCCGGCTTGCCGACCATCAGCTCGTAGCCTTCCCGCCGCATCATTTCGATGAGGATGGCGAGCTGCAGCTCACCCCTGCCCATGATCTTGAAGGTGTCGGTGTTGTCGGTCTCCTCCATTCGCAAGGAGACGTTGGTGAGGAGTTCTTTCTCCAAGCGTTCGCGCAGGTTCCGCGAGGTGACATACGTGCCCTCGCGCCCTGCGAGCGGCGAGGAGTTGACGGTGAACTGCATCGCGATGGTCGGCTCATCGATCGCGATGCGCGGCAGGGGTGAGGGCGTTTCCGCGTCGGTAATGGTATCGCCGATGGCAATGCCCTCAACGCCTGCGACCGCGATGATGTCGCCCAGTTCGGTCGACGCGACTTCCGTCCGCTTGAGGCCGCTGAACGAGAACAGCTTCGTGATGCGCGTCCTGGGGAGCGCCCCATCCGTCTTCGCGATGCCCACCGTCTCGCCGGTCTTGAGCGTGCCGTTGAACACGCGCGCGATGGCGATGCGCCCGAGATAATCGCTGTAGTCGAGGTTGGCCACCAGGATCTGCAGGCGCGCCGCGGCGTCCCCGCCGGGAGGCGGAACCGTTGCGACGATCGCTTCGAACAAGGGGCGCAGATCCACCCCCGCCTGGGCGATGTCGGTCGACGCGGCGCCGGTCTTGGCGTTCGTGTAGAGCACGGGAAAATCGAGCTGTGGCTCTTTGGCGTCCAGATCGATGAACAGGTCGTAGACTTCGTTCAAGACTTGCTGCGGCCGTGCATCGGTCCGGTCGATCTTGTTGATGACCACGATCGGCGGCAGGCCGGCTTCCAGGGCTTTGCTCAGCACGTACCGCGTCTGCGGTAGGGGGCCCTCGCTGGCGTCTACGAGCAACATCACGCCGTCCACCATCTTGAGGGCCCGCTCCACCTCGCCGCCGAAGTCGCTGTGACCGGGCGTGTCCACGATGTTGATCTTGATGTCATGGTAGAAGATCGCGGTGTTCTTGGCCAGGATCGTGATCCCGCGCTCGCGCTCGAGTTCGTTCGAATCCATGACGCGCTCCACCACGGTTTCGTTCGCGCGGAACGTCCCGCTCTGGCGGAGCATGGCGTCGACCAACGTCGTCTTGCCGTGGTCGACGTGGGCGATGATGGCGATGTTGCGAATGGCCTGGGTCACCGGTCGTCTCCTCGTGCACGCGGTCCCGCCTCGCGGCCGCGATCCTCGATGATCGTACAGGCGAACGTCGGGACGGGCGTGCGGCTCGTACCTGGACCCGCTCCGCCTCTGGGCGCGGACACGGGTCCCTTTTAAGGAACGCCGGCAGAGACTGTCGAATGCCCGCATGATCGCTCCGCGGCCCCGTTCGCGGAATCGGACCTCGGCCCGATAGACGCTCAACCGGCCCTCCGGCTACGGTGGGGACGAGCGAAGTTGGTCGATGGGGTGACTGCGACCGTCCGTGATCGGGTGGAGGGAGGCTCGATGATGATCGACAGGCTCGCCGATCGCATCAAGGAGCTACACGACAGGGCGGGGACCCGGACGGTGTTCGGGGACCCGGTTGAGCTTCGCGGCCGCACGATCGTTCCCGTCGCGCGCGTCTGCTACGCATTCGGCATGGGGATGGGACATGGGCGCAAGCGGCCCGAGGGCGATGACGGGATGGTCGGCGAGGGCGGCGGGGGCGGTGGAGGCGTCTCCGTGAAACCCTTGGCCGTCGTTGAGGTCACGGACACGGCGATCAACGTCGTGCCGATCGTCGACGCAACCCGGCTCGCCCTTGTGGGGATGGCGCTCGCCGCCTGGGGTGTGTTCTGGGTGAGTCGGGCGCTGCGGGCGAGACACTGCGCGTGCGGCGGGCGTGGCCCCGAGCGGGAGCCGGGGCGGCCCGGGCCCGGAGCAGGGCCGCGGGGATGACGGACCGCGTGCGTGACGCCGGGGAAGGGGGGGCCTGGCTCGATGAGTGGAGAGGAACCTGATACCCTGGGTGACGAGCGTCGGCGGGCCGGGCCCGCGGAGGCGGCGGGGACGCTGGTGCTGCGCCTCGTCTCCCACGTGGCGGAGTTGCTGCGGCTGCACCTGCTTCTGAGCGGCCAAGAACTGCGGCAGCTCGCGCGCGAGCTCCTGATCAGCGCCGTCTTCATCGTCGTCGCGGCGTTCATGTCGGTCTTCGCGGTGGGGTTGTTGTTGACGTCGGCCGTGCTGGCGCTGTCGTTGGTCTTGACGCCATGGGCTGCGGCGCTGGTCGTGCTCGGTGCGAGCACGGTCCTGATCGCGGCGCTGGGGGTCGTCGGGGCGTGGCGCGTTCGGACCCGGGCCCGCCGGTTCGCGGCCGTGATGGACGCACTTCGGGGAGATCTGCGGTGGCTTTGGAGCGAGCTTCTGAGAATCGGTTAGCCGAGCTGCGGGAGGCGATCGCCGACGACACAACCGCGCTGCGGGCCAGCCTCCGGGACGCGAGGGAGCGCGTGGTCGCGGGACGCCCGGTGCCGCTTCACGTCGCCCTGGAGATCATCCGAGCGCTTTGGTCCCCGCGGGGGCGGGACACGCACACGCCCCGCAGTTCATAGGCAGGCGGTCTCGAGCGCTTGAGCCCGCTCAAGGCGGCGTGTGTCGAACCTCTCCATCGCCGACCGCGCGGCCGAGGCGCTCGGCCTGTCTCCCCGACGGTCTTTGTCGGTTCTTTACACAGCAGGAGTATGGTCGTAATCTGGATGTCGCCGAACACGTCGGGCGCGGGGTGGCCATCGAATGGGTAGGGAACTGACTCGAGTTGTCCGATTTTTGATCGCGGTCGCCGTCGTGGTCCTAGGGCTGACGGCCGTTCAGGCGGGGCCCCGGCCCGCCCCCGCGTTCACGCTGCCGTTGCTCAGCGGCAAGACGCTCAGCCTCGCCGACCTGAAGAGCTCCCCGGCGATTCTCCTCTTTTGGGCGCCGTGGTGCCCGACGTGCAACGCCGAGGCCGCCGCGTGGGAGCGGGAGTACCGGGAGTGGCAGGGAAAGGGCGTGGCGCTGGTTGGGATCGGGCTGCTTGACAACCGAGCCGCGGTCGTCCAGTTTGTGCGACAGTACCATCTGACGTTTCCGATCGGGTACGACGCCGACGGCCGG
>DATGJN010000067.1 GCA_035295165.1 bacterium | reverse complement strand
CGCCGGGGGCACGTAGGTGAACCGGTCCGCTTCGCTGTGACCCCGCATCCGCATCGTTCGGCACTCGATCAACGTCGGCCCGCCACCGTCGCGGGCGCGGGCGACGGCATCCCGTGCCGCGTCATAGACCGCGACCACGTCGTTTCCGTCGACGGCGACGCCGGGGATGCCGTACCCAGGCGCCTTGTCGATGAACGCCCGGGCCGCGGTCTGGCGGTCGAGCGGGGTCGAGTACGCGTACTGGTTGTTCTCCAGCACGAGCACGAGCGGCAGGCGGAACACAGCCGCGAAGTTGACGCCTTCATGCCAGGCGCCGGTGCTAGTGGCGCCGTCGCCGAAGTAGGTCAACACGACGCGCGGCTCTCCGCGCTGCCGGCACGCCAGGGCCATCCCCGCCGCGACCGGAACCGACGCCGCCATGTGGCTGATGAACGGCAGGATGCCGAGCCTCGGATCTCCCATGTGGACGTTGCCATCCCGGCCGCGCGTCGGCCCGCCTTCGCGGTCGAGGAATTGCGCGAATACCTGCCGGACGGGCATGCCGCGCATGATGTACGCGGCGAGATCCCGGTGCATCGGCGCCAGAAGATCGTCGGGCCCGAGCGCGTACGCGGCCCCCACGACCGTGGCCTCGTGCCCGAACCCGGTGAAGTACGCGCCGGGGACGCGCCCCTGGTAGTAGAGCTTGATGCCCCGGTCCTCGACCGCCCGCTGAAGCCGCATGTAGTACAGCATCTCGAGCAGGTCGTTGGGCTGCAGCGTCTCCCCTGCCGTCGACGTCACCTGGATCGCACTCACGAACGCATCCTCCTGCGCAACGGGCATGCGTCGCCGCGGATTCCCGGGATCGTGCCGGCGACCGCGCCTACCATGAGATTAGGCGGCCGCGAACGATGTCCTGTGGGCAGGTGTTTCCCGCGGCGCCCGCGTAACCCCACAACGGCGGTTACCCTCCGAACGGACCAAGGCCAGTCCCCTGGAGGACAATGGCACATGGTGTCTCGGGTCAACGGACGACCTGCGAGGCTCCCCCGTGGCGTGACAGCACGCACGTTCGCCCGCGCCGTTCGAGAGTTCTCCCGGATCGTCGGTGACGCCCACGTATCGGTGTCTCCCGCCGAGCTCGTCCCCTATGCGCACGATGTCATCATGGTTCCCCCGATCTGGCCATCGGCCGTGGTGCGGCCGGGCTCGGTGCAGGAGGTCGGTCGCATCGCCCGCGCGGCGAACGCGCTGCGGATCCCGCTGTGGCCGCTCAGCACCGGCAAGAACATCGCGTACGGGCGGATGATGGCGGTCGATCCTGGCAACGTCGTCGTGGACCTCGGCCGGATGAACCGGATCCTCGAGGTCAATGACAAGCTCGCCTACGCCGTGGTCGAGCCGGGGGTCACGTACGCGCAGCTCTACAAGCACCTGCGCGACCACAACCTGCCGCTGTGGCTCGACCCGCCGGCGACGGCGCCGGGCGCGGGGCCGCTCGGGAATACCGTGGAGCGAGGCGTCGGGTACACCCCATATGGGGAGCATTTCCTGTTCTCGTGCGGGATGGAGGTGGTGCTGCCCGACGGACGGGTGCTCCGCACGGGGTCGGGCGCGCTCCCAGGCTCTCGCACGTGGCACATCTTCAAATGGGGATACGGCCCGTATCTCGACGGCCTGTTCACGGCCAGCAACTACGGCATCGTTACGAAGCTCGGGATCTGGTTGATGCCGGAGCCGCCCGCGTACCAGCCGATCCTGATGACGACCCCGCAGGAAGAGGATATCGTCGCGATCATGGATTTCTTGCGTCCGCTCAAGATCACGCACACGCTGCCGAGCGCCGTGGTGGTCGCGCACGCGCTGCTGGCGCTCGCGGCCGAGGCGGAATATCCGTGGGCGCTGACCGGGGGGATCAAGCCGGTCCCCGAGGCGTGGGTGCGGACGGAGGCGCGGCGGCGCATGCTCGGGATCTGGAACATCGCCGGGTGTGTCTACGGATCGCCGACGGTCGTGGCCGAGGTTGCGGAGACCGTCCGTCGGAAGGCCAGGACGGAGCTCCCGCAGGCCACCATCCTGGACATCGAGGAGGCGCGTCAGAGCCCGTACTGGGACCACAAGGTGCGAAACATGACCGGTGTCCCGTCGATGGTGGAGTACAGCCGGCTGTCGTGGCGGGGCGGCGGAAACGCGTTCGTCGCACCGGTCGTCCCGCTCTTCGGCGAAGAGGCGCGCAAGCACATGGAGATCGCGCGGCCGATCTTCTGGAAGCACGGGTTCGACTACATCGGCGAGTTCATCGCCGCGAGCCGAGACCAGCATCACGTCATGATGCTGCTGCACAAGCAGCCGGACGAGATGGCACAGGCGATGCGGTGTTACGGCGAGCTGACCGACGCGTTCTGCGACGGCGGATACCTACCGTACCGCACGAACGTCGCGTTCATGGAACACACGATGCGGCGCCTCGACCCGGTGTTTCAGGACGTCTGCGCGCAGATCAAGCGGGCGCTCGATCCGAACGGGATCATCGCCCCGGGCAAAAACGGCATCCGCGCCAATCGCGTGAGCGCCTCCCGACGCAGGCGAGTCGCGGCGACGGGGACGCCGGCCAGCCGACGGGCGCGGCCGCGGGCGGCGCGATGACGCGCCGGCGTGCCGCCCGGGCAGGCATCGGACCGCGCGGGCGGCGGACGGCGCCCGCGAAGGCCCGCGAGACCAACCCGGCGCTGCGGCACGTCCCCGGCAGCGCGCTGCGGCGGGAGATCGAAGCCAAGGGGATCGATCTACACGAGTGCTACACCTGCCGGCTCTGCACCGAGGAGATGCAGCGCGGCATCCTCACGCTCACCGAGCCGTACCGGAAAGCGTATGGCGAGTCCGTGTGGCGGCAGGACATCTTTAACGAACCCGTCTGCCCGACATGGGATTACTATCGCCACGAAGCGTACACGGCCTACGGGCGGACGATGCTCGCGCGGGACCTCGCCGACGGGCTCGAGGTGGACCCGCACGACGCGCGAACGCGCGACGTCGTGTACACGTGCCTGCTCTGCAGCGGGTGCCAGGAGCTGTGCTTCTCCCGCAACCGGGTCCCGCTGATGCAGCCCTTCATGACGCTGCCGCGTGAGACCTGGGACATCCACGGGATCCTGCTGGCCGAGCGCAAGTGGCTGTTCGACCGGTTCGGCTGGGACGTGGTCCCGCGCGGGCTCCGCGCGCTCGCCCAGCGCCTCATCGAGCACGGCACGGCGACCGGCGAGCCGCGCGCCCGCGCGACGCGCTGGATCCGCGCGACCGGCAGCGACGTCGTGGACGTGAGCCGGGGCGGCCGCGCGGACGTGCTGTTGCTGCTCGACGGCCACGCCCCGTACGATCGGACGCTCTGGCCGGCGCTCGCGGCGGCGGTGCGGCTGTTGCGGGCGGCCGGACTCACCGTGGGGACGCTCGGGGCGTCGGAGATCGCGACGGCGGTGCCCGTGCTCGCGGCTGGCGACGTCCAGCGGTTCCTGGCCATGAACCGCCAGGCGATCCGGCAGGTCGCCGACGTCGTTCGCCGGGCGGGGGCGTCGCAGGTCGTGGCGCTCGACGACACCGGCTACCAGGCCTGGACCGCCCCGGCGAAGCACTACGGGCTCGCCGAGGAGATCGCGTTCCCGTTCGCGCATCTGCTGTTGTTTCTCCATCGGCTGCTCGAAGAGGGCTCGCTCGAACTCCGGCGGCCCGTCGAAACCGAGGTGGTCCTGCTGGACTCCTGTCATCTCGGGCGATACTGCAAGGTCCTCGACGCGCCGCGAGAGATCCTGGCCCGCATCCCCGGGCTGCGTGTACGCGAAACGCCGCTGCGCCGCGAGTACCTGTACTGTTGTGGCGCCGCCGCCGGCGTTCCCGAGGCGTACCCGGACCAGGCGGCATGGTGGGGGCGGAAGCGGCTCGGCCAGGCGCGGGGTGCGCTGGGCGATGGCGACACCGTCGTGACGACGTCCCCGCTGTGCGGCGCTCACCTCCGGCGCCTCGCCGCCCAAGAGGAAAACGGCGTCACCGTCAAGGACCTCGCCGAGGTGGCCGCTGAGGCGCTCTGATGAGCCGTGCGCGAATGCGTGCGCTACTGGAGGAGGTGACCGTGTTGCCGAATTGTGGACGAACCCTGACCGGCTTGGCGCTCGTCGCCCTGCTCGCCGCGGGGCTGCTCGTGTCCGCCCCCGCCGCGCGGGGCCAGGGCGCCCCCATCAAGATTGGCGCCATCTTTGCGGTGACCGGACCCGGCAGTTCGCTCGGGAAGCCCGAGAAAGACACCGCCACGATGCTGCAATCACAGCTCTCCGGCGGGATCGGCGGGCGCCCGGTCCAGATCATTGCGTACGACAGCGAAACCGATCCGACAAAGGCGCTGCTGCTCATGAAGAAGGCCGTCACCGAAGACGGCGCTGTGGCGATTGTGGGCGGCACGACCAGTCCCGAGGCGCAGGCGATGGCCGACTACGCGATGCAGGCGGGCGTCCCCTACCTGTCGCTCGCGGCCAGCACCACGTTGAGCGTCCCGAGCCGGACGTGGGTGTTTCAGACGCCGCAACGCAACAGCATCGCCGCGGCGAAGGCGATGGAGTATCTCGTCGCGCTCCACGCCAAAACGTTCGCGTTTCTCTACCGAAACGACGACTTCGGCCAGGACGGCATGGTCGGACTGGAAACGTTTGCGCGCCCGCGCGGGATCACGCTGGTGGACAGCGAGCCGTTCGCCGCAACCGCCACGGACCTCAGCGCTCAGGTCGCCCGTGCGCGGGTGAAGAACCCCGACGTCATGGTCGTCTGGAGCACGCCGCCGACGGCGTCGATCGCGGCCAAGAACATTCGCCAACTCGGCCTCCAGACGCCGATTCTCGAGTCGCACGGCATCGCGAACCAGGCGTTCATCCAGCTCGCCGGACCGGCCGCGGACGGCGTGGT
Source organism: bacterium (assembly GCA_035295165.1). Lineage (NCBI taxonomy): Bacteria > bacterium. The sequence goes on along the minus strand of DATGJN010000067.1, from coordinate 6,021 downwards.
GTTCCCCTCGGGCAAGTTGCTCGTCGTCGGACGGCTTCCCGCCGGCGATCCTCAGAAGGCGCTGCTCACCGCCTACGCCAGAGACTTCGACGCGACGAACCACTACCCGGCCAACACCTTCGGCGGCCACGCCTTCGACGCGATCACCATGCTCGCCGACGCGCTGCGGCACGTCGGCCCGGACCGTGCGAAGATCCGGGACTACCTGGAGCACCTTCACGGATTCGTCGGCACCGGCGGGGTGTTCAACATGTCGCCCCAGGATCACAATGGCCTGACGACCAATGACATGGTGCTCGTCGTCATCCGGCACGGCACCTGGGCGGTCTGGAAGTAACCGGGGAGGATGGGGCCGGTCCCGCCCGCCCCGCCGTGCCATGCTCGCCCTGCTCCCACAGTTCCTGCTGACGGGCCTCACCGTCGGCAGCATCTACGCGCTGGTCGCGCTGGGGTTCGTCCTGATCTACAACGTGACCGGCGTACTGAACTTCGCGCAGGGAGAGTTCTCGATGCTGGGCGCCCTCCTATGCGCGACGCTGCTCGCGTGGCACCTCTCGCTCGGCGTGGCCGCCCTCCTGGCCGTCGGTGCCGTGTGCGGGATCGGCGCGCTGATGGAACGCCTGGCCGTGGAGCCGGCGTACGACCTCACGGCGGGTCAGGCCCGCGCCGGCCACCCGCTCACGCTGGTCATCATCACGTTCGGGGTGTCGATGGCGCTGCGAGGCCTCGCGCTGACGGCGTGGGGCGCTGACCCGTATACGCTTCCCGAGTTCACGCCGGGGCCGGCGCTCGTACTCGTCGGCGGCGTCCTGGTCCGGCAGGCGATGTGGGCGATCGGCCGGGGGCTGATGTCCCGTCCGCGCGTCCTCTTGTTGGACGAACCGTCGCTCGGCCTCGCGCCGCGCGTGACCCGGGAGATCGCGCAGGCGCTCCAGGCGTTGTGTCGGTCCGACGACCTCGCCGTCGTGCTCGTCGAACAGAACGTCAAGGTCGCGATGATGATCGCCGACCGGGTCTGCGTCATCGAGCGCGGCCGGATCGTCCTGCGCGGCCGCCCGGACGAGCTGCTCGAGCACCCGGGCGTCCGTTCCGCCTACCTCGGCAAAGGATATGAGGTGGTCGGATGACACCGGACCGCCCGCGGGCGCGCGTGCTGGTGATCGGCGCCGGCGCCGTCGGGGGAATCTACGCGGTCCGCCTCGGACGGGCCGCCGAGGTCGAACTCCTCGACGTGCGGCGAGACCACGTCGAGGCGATCCGCTGCCGCGGCCTGCGGCTCGCTGTCCGCACCGAGTGCGAGGCCGGCGAGTTCGAGACCCGTCCGGCCGCAGCGGCCGACCCTGCGGGTCTGTCGCGCGGGCCGTTCACGCACGCCTTGGTCGCGGTCAAGGGACCGGAGACGCGCGCCGCCGTCGCCTCGGTCGCCTCCCGTCTCGGCTCCGCGGTCGTGCTGACGGTACAGAACGGTCTCGGAAACGCCGAGACGATCGCGGAGGTGTGCGACGCGCGCATCTGCCACGGGGTCACGATGAACGCCGGCGCGCTCACCGGCCCCGGTGAGATCGTGCAGAAGGAGATCGGCCCCACGTGGCTCGGTCCGTACCGCGCCGCACCAGCCGACGCCGACCGCTGGGGCGAGTTGTTGCAGCAGGCCGGGATGGAGGTCCACGTGCTCGACGACCCCCGCGGCGCAATCTGGAGCAAGCTCATCTTCAACGCCGCGGTCAACCCCCTCCCGGTGCTCACCGGGCTCCCCCTCTCCCGGATCTACGCCCACCCGGACACCTACGCCCTCCTCCGGACGCTCGTCGACGAAGGCAAGGCGGTGGCGCGAGCGCGCGGAATCTCGCTACTGCACGACCCGCTGGTCACGATCGACGCCCACCGCGCGATGGGTGACGCGCACACACACCACGGGTCGATGGTGCATGACGTCGAGCGCGGTCGGCCGACCGAGATCGAAACGCTGACGGGCGCCCTAATCGCGCAGGCCGACGATGCGGGGATCGCCGTCCCCGCGCATCGGACGGTCTACCGGCTGATCAAAGGCGTGGAGGCGCGGACGGCCGCCGACGGCGCGGGCGGGACACGCACGACGGCCGCGACGCGGGGAACAAACGGGAGGCCCAACGATGGCGCGTGAGCTGAGCTGGCTGATCGGGGGGAAGACCGGCGAAGGCGTGGACTCCGCCGGCGAGGCGTTCGCCCGGGCGGCGGCGCGGGCGGGCCACGAGGTCCGCACCTTCCGAGTGTTTCCGCCGGTGATCAAAGGCGGCCCGACATCGTACGAGGTCCGGATCGGCGACCGTCCGCTGGGGGGACGGAGCGACCGGCTCGACTGCGTCGTCGCGCTCGACGACGAGACGGTCTCGCACCACGCGGGCGGTCTCGGGCCACACGGTCTGCTCGTGGTCGACGACGGGCGGGTGCGCCGGGAGACGACCGCGGGGACAGCGTGTGCGGCGCCGCTGAGCCGGCTGGCCGCGCAGGCCGGCGACGGCATCATGCGCAACGTCGTCGCCCTGGGCGTCTCCGCGCGCCTGCTCGGCCTCGACGCGGCGACCGTGCGCGAGACGGTCTCCCTCCAGTTTGCCGGCAAGAGCGAGACGGTGCGACAGCGGAACGCCGCCGCGTACGAGGCGGGGTGGCGCTATGCGGATGCGCACCTGGGCGGCCATGCCGTCGCACTCGCCCGCGGGGGCGGCCTGCCGGCGCCGTCCGGTCCACCACGGTTCTTCCTCTCCGGGAACGACGCGATCGCGCTCGGCGCGCTCGCGGCCGGGTGCCGGTTGTATGCGAGTTACCCGATCACGCCGGCCAGCGATATCTTGGAGTGGATGGCCGAGCACCTGCCCGCGGTCGGCGGCGCCGCGGTCCAAACCGAGGACGAGATTGCCGCCCTGGGCGTGGTACTCGGCGCCGGGTACGCCGGTGTGCGGGCGATGACGGCGACCAGCGGGCCCGGCATCTCCCTGATGACGGAAACACTCGGACTCGCCGGCATGGCGGAAATCCCCGCCGTCATTGTCGCCGCGCAGCGGCCCGGCCCGAGCGCGGGGATGCCGACGAAGCACGAACAGGCGGACCTGTTGCATCTCGTCTACGCGTCCCACGGGGAGTTTCCGCGGATCGTGCTCACGCCGGGCACGCTCGAGGAGTGCTTCTCGGACACGGCGGAGGCGTTCAACCTCGCAGAGCGGTACCAGTGTCCGGTCATCGTCGCGGTGGATCAGGACCTCGTGCTCACGAAGCGCACCAGCAGCGGGCTGCCCGTCGAGGGCGTCCGGGTCGACCGGGGTGAGCGGCTCAGCGATGACGCCGCGCGCGCCGCCGGCGCGTATCGGCGCTACGCGATCACCGCGAGCGGGATCTCGCCCCGCGCGGTCCCCGGCCAGGAGGGGACCGTGTTCCTCAGCACCGGGGATGCGCACGACGACCGCGGCGTGATCGACGTGGAGGACCCGGGCGTGCGGCGTACGATGGTCGACAAGCGGCTGCGGAAGACCTGCGACGTTTGGACGCGCCTGGCGGGCACGCACGCAGAGGGCGACGGCGACGACATCCTCGTCGTCACCCTGGGAGCGCCCTGTGGCCCCGCCCGCGAGGCGCTCGAGCGACTGGCGGCGGACGGGATCCGCGGCCGGCTGTTGCAGATCCGCTGTCTGTGGCCGTTTCCGGCGCACGAGGTCGAATCGGAGATCTCCCGCGTCCGCCGTGTGGCGGTGGTCGAGCACAACGCGACCGGACAGCTCGCCACGTTGATCCGGGCGTACGCCGGCGGCCGCGGCCAGCTCGCCGCGATCCGCAAGTACGACGGCCTGCCGTTCATGCCCGGCGAGATCGAGGCGCGGTTGCGCGAGATCGCCGGCGGGACGCCGGACCCGCAACCGCCGGCGCCGCGCGGCCTCCGTCCCGCGGGAGGTGTGTGATGGCCGTGACGACGACAACCAGAGCGTTCACCGGGCCGCGCGCCACGTGGTGCCCGGGGTGCGGCGACTTCGCCGTCCTCCGCGCCCTCCAGGACGCCTGCGCGGGGCTCGCGCTCGCCCCGCACCGAGTGGTGCTGGTCTCAGGGATCGGGTGCTCGGGGAAGATTACGTCCTACTTCGGCGCCTATGGGTTTCACGTCCACCACGGCCGCACGCTGCCGATCGCCACCGGGATCGCGCTCGCGAACCGCGACTTAACGGTCGTCGCCGCCGGCGGCGATGGCGACGGGTACGGCATCGGCCTCAACCACGTCATTCACGCGATCCGCCGCAACGCGAACCTGACGTACGTCGTCATGGACAACGGGGTGTACGGGAACACGAAAGGACAGACGTCTCCGACGACGGCCACCGGCACGACCACCCCGTCGTCGCCGGCGGGCGCCGTCGAGGAACCGATCCATCCGCTGCGGCTCGCCCTGGCCGCCGGGATCACCTATCTCGCGCAAGGCACGAGCACCGACGTCGCACAACTCACGCGGCTGATCGCGGGCGGCATCGAACACGCCGGGTTCGCGCTCGTCAACATCTTGAGCCCGTGCCCCACATACGACCGCGTCCGGACCTATCCGTGGTGGCGGGCGCGCCTGCAGAACTTGCAGGCAGACCCCGCGTACGATCCGGCGCGCCACGAACAGGCGCTCGCGGCCGTCACGGAACGGGACAGCGAGATCGCGGGCCTCATCTACCGCGTCCCCAGCCGGCCGCTCGAAGCGAGGCTGCCGCGGTTCCGGGAGTCGCCGCTCGCCGCGGAGAGACTCGCCCCCGGCGCCCCGGCGGTGCGGCGGCTGCTGGAGGAGGAATACCGGCCCTAGGACCGCCTGCCTCGCGCGGTCGCACGCGGACTACAGGGTGATAACCAGCCCGTCGTCGGCGTGCTCGACGGGCAGCGCGTCTCGATGCGCGAGCATCGCCGGGCCGAGGTGCGTGATGATGAGACGCTTGGTGTCGAGGGCGTCGCGATGCGCAAGCAGCGTCGGTAGATCGGTATGGAACCGGATCTTGCGATCATAGGAGTTGCACTCGCAGATCATGAGGTCGGTGCCCCGCGCCGCGTCCGTCAGGGCGTCCGTCCACTCGGTGTCTCCCGAAAAGGCAAAGGCCTTGCCGTGGCGCTCGAAGCGCAGCGCAAACGGCGGCGCTCCGCTCTCGTGCCGCACGAGGTACGGAGTGACCGTTGTCGCGCCGAATGCCCGCGGCTGCCCGGGCGTGAGCTCGACGATCTCCAGCGGAAACCGCCAGCCTTCCGCCCACGCGCCCGGATAGAGCGCGTCCATCATCGCGATGATGCGCGCGGACGTCCCGGGCGGTCCGGCGACGAGCAGCGGCGCGGTGCGCTTCCGAACGAAGTGCGCGTCCATGATCACGTACGGCAACCCGCCGAAGTGATCACCGTGGAGGTGGCTCAGGAAGATCGTCCCGATCGAGGCCGTGTCCACGCCGCGCTGCTGCAACGCGGTGATCGCGGACGCGCCGCAGTCGACCAAGAACTGGTCCGCGCCCGCCTCGACGAAGATGCACGTGTGAAATCGACCGCCGCTCGCGAACGCGTCGCCGGTCCCGAGAAACGTGATCCGCATGAAGACCGGGATGCTACTTCTTCTGGAACGGCGCGAGAATCTTGTCCGCGTTCTGCTGCGCGGTCCGCAGCCCCTGATCCACGGTCTCCTTGCCAGTCAGGATCGCCTGCAGGTGGTCTGAGTACATCAGCTGGATCTGTCCGCTCTGGTGCGTGGCCAGCTCGGCCTGTGCGTACGCCAGCTGATCGCGAGCGGTGAGCGCCTGTGGGAACTTGTCCGTGTACGCCTTGTACGACGCGACCCCGAACGCCGACTTGCGGACCGCGACGTAGCCCGACGCTTCGCTCCAGCGCGCGGCCTGCTCGGGCGCGGTCATCCACTGGACGAACTGCCACGCGGCCCGCTGGCGGTCGGCGGGGATCCCCTGGAAGATGTAGAAGTTCCCGCCGCCGGTGGGGGTCCCGTAGGTCTTGTCCGCGAGCATGAACGCCGTCCCAAACGGGAACTTCGCA
>DATGJN010000066.1 GCA_035295165.1 bacterium | reverse complement strand
AAGATCGCCGTCGGGATCGGGTTCGTGTCCGCCGTGGTCGGAGAGATGGTCGGGTCCACGAAAGGGCTGGGGTGGTACGTCACGCAGTCCCTGAACCAATTCGACATGACCGGAGGCGTGACGTCGCTGATCATCATGGCGGTCCTGGCGCTGATCCTGTACAGCATCGTCGGGGCCATCGAGCGGCGCGTGTGCCGCTGGCAGGCCAGCTCCACCGCGGCGAGGACGGTGCCGATGTGAACCGGGTCCGTCCGACCGTCGCGCAGGCGGGCGGCCGCTCGCGCGCCGGCGTCGAGTGGCTGCTGCGGCAGGATGGGCGCACGGCCACGGTGATCGGGCCCCGAACGCCGCAGCCACTGCAGGCCTCCGTCGACGCTGTGGACGTCGCCCTCGATCACGCGATCCTCAACGACGTGGACGCGATCGTTCCCCCGGACTCGGCGTTCGCAGACGTTCGCGACACGTCCGGTTGGTACGTGGGCCCTCTGACGGACGCCGGCTGATACGCACGCGCTCGCCGCGGCGGCTCCATCGGTGGATCGGCGCCGCCGGGGTCCGACGGAAGGCCCCTCCGCGGCGGGCACGGGTGCCGGCGTCCCCCGGGGGTCGGCAGTCGGCGGAGCGGGGAAGGGTTTTCAGGAGGACTGGCATGGGTGACGAGACGATCGCGGCCCGGCTGGGCAAACTCGAAGACGAGCGGGACGTCGTACGAACCTTGTATCGGTACGGGCACGCCCTCGACTATGGGCCCGAAACCGCGTTCCTGGACGTGTTTACGGAACACGGCACGTGGACACGCGTCGCGGGGCGGAAGCCCGCCCGCAGCTTCGAGGGGACGCACGGACTGGCCCAGATGTTTCGCGATCACACGCACGCGCCGGAGTTCTATCACAAGCACGTGGTGGTCAACCCGCAGGTCGACATCGACGGGGATACGGCGACGGCGCTCAGCTACCTGATCTTCGTCAATGACCACCCCGACGGGCCGTACATCCGGGCGTTCAGTCGCTGCCGGGACCGGCTGGTGAGATGCCCCGACGGGCGGTGGCGCATCGAAGCGCGCAGGGCGGAACTGGAGTCCTGGGCGGACCGGGACTTCCCTCCGGCGCCGTGGACGACCCTGCCGCCGGAAGTCCGATAAGAACACGCCGGGTGGAGACGCGAATCATTCTCGACGCGAACAGGGGGAGTTGTAAAGATGAGTCAGCGGTCCGGCAAGCGAGCGGTGGTTGGCACGATCGATGCGGGCGGCGTGTACTGCTCCCGCGCGGCCGCGGGAGGAGGCTTTGTCTTCCTCGCCGGCACCGCGATGGACGAAACGGGGCGGCTGGCCGACGCCGCGAAGCCTGCACCGCCGTACGAGTACTCGGACGCCGCGCAGGCGCGGGCGCAGACGCGGTACCTCTTCGGGAGATACCGGGACCTGCTCCCGACGATCGGGTCCTCCATCCTCGACATCGCCCAGCTCGAACAGTACGTGAAGCTGAAGGTCCACACGGACGGGTACTTCAAGGTGGCCCTCGGGCCCGAGTTCATGGACAAGTCCCGGCCGGGGGGCGCGACGGCGGAGGTCGGGCGGTACGTTCCCGACGAGGCAGTCATCAGCATCACGGGTCTGGCGATCGTTCCGGACGAGGCCTCGGGGCTGACCAAGAGCTACCCCGGGCTCGATCCCTCAAAGCCTGCTGGCCAATTCCCCGAAATGGTCGCGGCCGGCCCGTACCTCTTCACGACGTACTATCCCACGGACAGCAAGACCGGGATCCATCCGTCCGTTCGGACGGAAGATTGGAATTGGCGGGGGAGCGAGATCCGCAACGAGGCCGAGTACGGCGTCGAGGTCATGAAGACGCGACTGGCCGCCGTGGGGGCGTCCCTCGCCGACATCGTGGACTACACGCTATTCTTGGCCGACGCCCGCGATCTCTACGAGTTCGACCTGGCCTTTGGTCAGGCGCTGGGCCAGCCCGCGCCGACCCGGACCGTCATCCCGGCACACGGATTCGCGAACCCGCGGCGAGAGGGCGCGGTCGGTCACGCCCAGGGCGCCCTCCGCATGGAGGCGCAGTTTAGGTGCCTGCGGCCCGGGCACGGCGGCGAGAAGGTCGTCGTTCCGGGGCCGGGCGCGGGGTTCGGGTATCAATCCGCCGCGATGCGCGCCGGGCCGCTCCTCTGGATGTCGAGCCAGGTCGCCGACCAGGAGCACCGAGGCGCCGGTGCCGCGCGGGAAATCACCAATATCTTTGAGAAGATTGACACGACGTGCCGGAACGGCGGCACGACCCTCGGAAATCTCTTGAGGCTTCGGGCGCTGGTGACGCGACCGGACGACGCGCTGGCTGTCTACGCGGCGCTGCGGCGCGCCGTGCCGAGCGATCCGCCGGCGGTGTGCGTCGTGGTCGTGCCCTCGCTGTACGTGAGTGGATGCTCGATCGCGCTGGATGCGGTCGCGTACGTCGACCACACGTGACCGCGCAAATGGACGGAGAACGACTCGGCGCCGGAGGGGCTCATGAGCATTGAGCTGACGGACGACCAGCGGCTGATCTGCGAGGCCGTGCGGGACCTGTGCGCCAAGTATCCGGACGCGTACTGGCGGACGCTGGACGAGACCAGCGCCTACCCCGACGCGTTCATCGAGGCGCTGTCCGCGGGCGGCTGGCTCGCCGCGCTGATCCCGGAGGCGTACGGCGGCACCGGCCTCGGGATCATGGAGGCGTCGCTGATCCTCGAGGAGATCAACCGCTCGGGCGGCAACGCCGCCGCCTGCCACGCGCAGATGTATATCATGGGGACGCTGCTGCGCCACGGCAGCGAGGCGCAGAAACAGCGGTGGCTGCCGGCGATCGCGTCGGGCGCGCTGCGGTTGCAGGCGTTCGGCGTCACGGAACCGGGCGCCGGTTCGGAGACGACGCGGATCCAAACCTCCGCGGTGCGGCGGGACGACCGCTACGTCGTGAACGGGCAGAAGGTGTTCATCTCGCGCGCGGAGCACTCGGACCTCATGCTGCTGCTCGCGCGGACGACCCCGTACGACGAGGCCGCGGACAAGACGCGCGGGCTGTCGGTGTTCATGGTGGACCTCAAGGAGGCCGTGGCGCGCGGGGCGATCCAGATCAAGCGGATCCGGACGATGCTGAATCACCACACGACCGAGCTGTTCCTCACCGACCTCGAGGTGCCGGCCGAAAACCTGATCGGTGAGGAGGGGATGGGGTTCCGCTACATCATCGACGGCTGGAACGCGGAGCGCATTCTAATCGCGGCGGAGTCGATCGGGGACGGGCGGTGGTTCATCGAGCGGGCGACGAAGTACGCGACGGAGCGCGTCGTGTTCGGGAAGCCGATCGGGGCGAACCAGGGCGTGCAGTTCCCGCTCGCGCTGGCGCACGCGCACCTCGAGGCGGCGAACCTGATGCGGTTCCACGCGGCGGCGCTGTTCGACCAGGGGAAGCGGTGCGGGGCGGAGGCCAACATGGCGAAGCTGCTCGCCGCGGACGCGGCGTGGGAGGCGGCGAACGCCTGCCTCGACACGCACGGCGGGTTCGGGTTCGCCGCGGAGTATGATGTCGAGCGGAAGTTCCGCGAGACCCGCTTGTACGCCGTGGCGCCCGTCAGCAACAACCTCGTGCTCGCCTACCTCGGCCAGCACGTGCTGGGCCTGCCCCGGTCCTACTGATTGGCCCGCCGCCGCGCGGGCACGCGGAGGGGAGGAACGGGATGACGCGGACGATCGCACAGGGCCGCTACTACGAGGACTTCCACGTGGGGGACGTGTACGAGCACCCGTACGGGCGCACGGTGACCGACGCCGACAACATCTGGTTCACGAACCTGACACTCAACACGAACCCCCTGCACTTCGACTACGCGTTTGCCGCGCAGACGGAGTTCGGCCGGCCGCTGGTGAACAGCTGCTTCACGCTGGCGCTCGTCACGGGGATGTCGGTGATCGACATCAGCGAGAACGCGTTCGCGAACCTCGGCTGGGACAAGGTCCAGCTGCCCGCGCCGGTGTTCGTCGGGGACACGCTGTACGCGGAGAGCGAGGTGCTGGAGATGCGCGAGTCGCGTTCGCGACCGACGGTCGGCGTCGTGCGGTTCCGCACGCGCGGCTACAAACAGGACGGCACCGTCGTGATCGAGTACGAGCGGACGATCATGGTGTACAAGCGCGGGCAGTCCCCCCGCCGCGCGCGTCCCCGCCCGACGGGCGCGGCGTAGCGCGATGCCGGGCATCCTGGACGGGGTCCGCGTCCTCGATCTCACACGGAACTTCGCCGGGCCGTGCTGCACGCAGATCCTGGGCGACCTGGGCGCCGACATCGTCAAGGTCGAGCGCCCCGGGCCCGGCGACGACACGCGGGACTGGCGACCGCCCGACTGGAACGGCGTCAGCACGTCGTTCATGGCCTTCAACCGCAACAAGCGCAGCCTCGCCGTGGACCTCGACGCCCCGGACGGGCAGGCGATCGTCCGCCGTCTCGCGCTGCGCGCAGACGTGCTGGTCGAGAGTTTCCGGCGCGGTAGCCTGGCGAAGCGGGGGCTGGACTACGAGCGCGTGTCCACCGAGAATCCCCGGGTCGTGTACTGCTCGATCAATGGGTTCGGTTCAACGGGGCCGCTCCGCGACCGCCCGGGGTACGACCCGGTCGTCCAAGCCTACTCCGGCATCATGAGCATCACCGGGGAGCCGGGCCGGCGTCCCCTCCGCACCGGACCGTCGATCGTGGACATCGGCACCGGGATGTGGTGCGGGCTGGCCGTGGTCGGTGCGCTGTACGCCCGGGAGCGAAGCGGACGGGGTGCGAGGATCGAGAGCAGCCTGCTCGAGACCGGCGTTGCGTGGGTCGGCTACCACTTGATCGGGTACTTCGCCACGGGCCGGGTGCCGGGACCGGTCGGGTCGAGCGCGTCGATGATTGCGCCGTACGAGGGCTTCGCCACCCGCGACGGGCACCTCCAACTGGCCGCCGGGAACAATGCGATCTTCGCTCGATTGTGCCGCGTGCTCGATCTGACGGAGTTGCCGACCGACCCGCGGTTCCGCACCAATGCGGACCGCGTCGCGCACCGCGAAGCGTTGCACGAGATCCTGGAGGCGAAGTTCGTCACGCGGTCCGCGCGGGAGTGGGAGGAGACGCTCTCGGCCGAGGAGGTGCCGTGCAGCTGCGTCCGCAGGCTCGACGAGGTCACGCGGGATCCGCAGGTCGCGGCCCTCAGCATGTTCCCGTCCGTGCCCCACCCGGCGATCCCGGACCTGCGGCTCGTCGACCAGGCGTTTCGAATCGACGGCGACCGGGCGGCGCGGCTCGACCCGCCCCCGAGCGTGGGCCAGCACACCGACGAGATCCTCGCCGACTGCGGGTACGGGGCTGCGGAGATCGCGGACCTGCGGGGGCGCCGGGTGATCGGATAGCGGCGTCAGGCCGCTCCGCCCCAGCGGATCGTGCACGCGCCCCACGTGTAGCCGGCGCCGAACGCCACCATCACCCCGAGGTCGCCGACGCGCACGCGTCCCGCCTGGACGGCCTCGTAGAGCGCGACCGGAATCGACGCCGCCGACGTGTTCCCATACCGCTGCACGTTGACGAAGAACTTGTCCATCGAGACGCCCAGTCGGACCGCGACGGAATGGATGATCCTGAGATTGGCTTGGTGAGGAATGACGAAGGCGAGGTCTTCCGCGGCGAGATGCGCGCGGCGCAGGGCCTCCGCCGCCGCCTTGGGCATCGTCTGCACCGCGAATTTGTAGACCTCGGGTCCGTTCATCGACAGATAGTGATCACCGCGTTCGACCGTCTCGTGCGACGCGGGGAGCCGGCTGCCGCCGGCCTTGAGGTTGAGATGATGCCGTCCCTCGCCGCACCCGCCGAGCGCGAACGACAGAAACCCGCTCCCCTGTTTGGCCGGGCGCAGCACGGCGGCACCCGAGGCGTCGCCGAAGAGCACGCACGTCGAACGATCACGCCAGTTCGTGATGCGGGAGAGCGTGTCGGCCCCGACCACGAGGACCGTCTGCGCCTGGCCGGACACGATCGCGCCGTGCGCGACGCTGAGGGCGTAGACGAAACTCGAGCAGGCGGAGGAGACGTCGAGGCACCCCACGGTGCGCGTCCCGAGCCGTTCCTGAAGCAGGCACGACACGTTTGGGAACGACATGTCGGGAGTGGCCGTGCCGACGATGATCAGATCGAGATCGCTGGGGCCGACACCGGCGGCTTCGAGAGCTTCCTTTGCCGCGCCGAGGGCGAGGTCCGAGGTGGCCTCTCCCGCCTCAGCGATCCGGCGTTCCTCGATGCCCGTGTGACTGCGGATCCACTCGTTGGTCGTGTTCACCGTGACGGCGAGGACATCGTTGGTCAGGACGTGCTCGGGAACGTACCGTCCCAACCCCACGATGGTGGATCCGGTCTCCATGAGCGGTGCCTCCGTCGTGCGTGCGTCTGGTCGGCGCCGTGACGTCGGGGGCACGGCTGCGTCCCGTTGGAGCCCGGCCGGGGCCGCGTCCTTCGGAGATCGTCACGCCCGTTCCGGCCGTCTCTCGGGCCCCGAAGCGTTTCGTCGGACAGCGCAGGCGCCGCGAATCCATCCGGAGCCCTTGGGCGCGTTGCGCGGCGGTGAGCTCTGACGCGTTCGGGCGGCGGAGAGCCGACCCCCACCAAATTCAAAGCGTATCGTATTTCGAGGACCCGCACAAGGGCTCGCAGGCGATCCGTGACAAACGCCGCGCGATGGCAGAGGAGCCGTTTGCCCCTCGCCAGAACCCAGGCGCGGACGGGCGTACGGAAGACCGCTCCGTTGGAGGGGAAACGTGAGCTTGTACTACGAGGACGTCGAGATCGGACAGGTGTTCGAGAGTCCCGGCAGGACGATCACGGAGGCGGACGTGGTCGCGTTCGCCGCGCTCTCGAGCGACTGGAACCCGATCCACACCGACGCGGAGTTCGCCAAGGCAACACCGTTCGGGCAGCGAATTGCCCACGGCAACCTCTGCATCGCGATCGCGATGGGACTGGCGGTTCGACTCGGTCTGTTTACCGAGACGACGATCGCGGTGCCTGGGCTGGAGTGGTCGTTTAAGGCGCCGGTTTTCATCGGCGACACCGTTCACGTCCGGATGCGGATCGCGGGGAAACGGCTGACGTCGAAGGGGGACCGGGGGCTGCTGGAGCGCCGGATCCAACTCGTGAACCAGCGCGGCGACATCGTGCAGGAGGGGACCGCGCCCCTGCTCATCAAGGTGCGGTCGCCCAAGAGGGAGGGGTGACGTGGATCCGCTGTTGCACGACCGGGTCTCGTTGATCACAGGCGCGGCGTCGGGGATCGGCCGGGCCGTGGCCCTGCGATTCGCGGCGGAGGGCAGCGACGTCTTTGTGTTCGACCTGAACGAGTCCGGAGCGCGCGAGACCGCGGACGCGGTGCGCGCGCTCGGGCGCCGCGCGGGCAGCGCGCGGGTCGACGTGTCCGACGCGGCGCAGGTCGAGTCCGGCGTGGCGGACGCGGAGGCGGCGTTCGGCCGGATCGACGTCCTCGTAAACAACGCCGGCCTCACGCGCGACTCGACGATCGCGAAGATGGCGGAGCCCGACTGGGACCTGGTGTTGGACGTGCACCTGAAAGGGACGTTCCTGTGTACCCGGGCGGTCGGCGCGCGGATGCGCAAGGCGGGGCGCGGCGCGATCGTGAACCTGTCCTCGATCTCCGCCAAGTTCGGCAACTTCGGCCAGGCGAACTACGCGTCCGCCAAGGCGGGGATCGTCGCGCTCACGAAGGTGACGGCGCGCGAGTATGCGCGCTATGGCGTGCGCGCCAACGCGATTCAGCCGGGCATCATCGACACCGCGATGACGCGTGTGCTCGGGGAAGAGGTGCTCGCGAAGCGCGCCCAGGAGACCCCGCTCGGCCGCATCGGGCGGCCGGAGGAGGTCGCGAACGTCGCACTGTTCCTGGCGAGCGACCTCGCAAGTTTCGTCACGGGGGTCGTCATCGAGGTGACCGGCGGGCGTCATATGTAGCCCGCGGCGGTCGCACAGGGCCCGGCCCGCGCGCCGGAGAAGGCTACGGCGGACGACTCACCCTTCCGCCGAGGTGCCCGGGATGGACGACCTGAACGCGTTGAAGACCAAGGTGTGCGCCGAAGTCGATGCGATGCGCGAGACGTTCGTCTCGCTGAGCCGGCGGATTCACGCAACACCCGAACTCGGGTTGCAGGAGCACCAGGCGGCGGAGTGGCTCACCGGGCTCCTCCGCGAGCACGGCTTTGCGGTGACGCAGTCGGTCGCGGGCATGGAGACGGCGTTCCGCGCCCAGGTGAAAGGGGCGCAGGCGCGACCCCACGTCGCGCTGATCGCCGAATACGACGCGCTCGCCGGCGTCGGCCACGCGTGCGGCCACAACCTGATCTGCATGGCGAGCGTCGGCGCGGGGGTGGCGCTGCACCGCGCGATTCCGAAACTGCCCGGCACACTCACGGTGCTCGGCACGCCCGCCGAGGAGACGATGGGCGGCAAGATCCCCATGGTCGACCAGGGCGTGTTCGAGGGCGTGGACGCGGCGATGATGTTCCACCCGTCGCGGAACAACTGGTGGGTCCGCGGCGCGCTCGCGGCGCAGGGGCTGACGGTGACGTTCCACGGGAAAGCCTCGCACGCCGCCGCGGCGCCCGAGAAGGGCATCAACGCGCTGAACGCGCTGCTGCTGACTTACCACGCCATCGACTCGCTCCGCCAGCACGTCACGAGCGACGTTCGCATCCACGGGATCATCACGAAGGGCGGCGACGCCCCGAACGTCGTGCCGGCGCTGGCCCAGGGCGAGTTTCTGGTGCGCGCAAACACCCGCCCGGCGCTCGTGGAGGTGATGGCGCAGGTCAAGCGCTGCGCGGAGGGCGCCGCCGCGGCGACCGGCGCGCGGGTGGAGTTTGAGCAGGGGCTCGTGTACGCCGAGCGCAACAACAGCCCGGTGCTCGCAGGATTCTTCGGCGAGAACATGGAGCGCCTCGGCGTCCACGGCGACCAGCCGCCCGCCCAGGGCGGCGTCGGATCATCCGACATCGGCAACGTCAGCCTGGTCGCGCCGACGATCCACCCGTACCTCTCGATCACCGACGACGCGGCCGGCCACACGCCGGAGTTCCGCGACGCCTCGACCTCCGAGCGGGGGTACGCCGCGATGCTGAACGCCGCCAAAGGCCTCGCGATGACGGCCCTGGACGTGATGTACAGGCCGGGCGCGGTGGAGGAGCTGTGGACGGCGTTCCGGGTGAGCCAGCGCGGATGATCGTGGCCGGCGCGGGGATCGTCAGGCGCTGCCCCGGCGTTCCACCAGGTAGAGCGACGCACGGCATCTGACACGCACCCGGAGGCATCCCGTTGGCCAAGGAATCTCTGTCCCGTCCCGCCCCGTCCACCACCGCACCGTTTCTGTATCGCCCCCTGCGCATCCGGGGCGTGACGCTCCGGAACCGGATCGTCGTCTCGCCGATGTGCCAGTACTCGTGCGAGCGCCGCGACGGGATCGCGACGCCGTGGCACCTCGTGCATCTCGGCACGCGCGCCGTCGGCGGCGCCGGGCTGGTGTTTACCGAGGCATCGGCCGTCACCCCTGAGGGCCGGATCGCTCCCGAGGATCTCGGCATCTGGTCCGACGCCCATGCGGAGGCGCTGGCGCCGATCGCGGCGTTCGTCACATCGCAGGGGGCCGCGGTCGGCATCCAACTCGCGCACGCCGGCCGCAAGGCGAGCACCGCGCGCCCGTGGGAGGGCGGCGGCGCCCTCACCGACGCGCGGGGCGGGTGGACGCCGGTCGGGCCCAGCGCGGTCCCGTTCAGCGACACCTACCGGACGCCCCGGGAGATGAGCGAGCGCGACATCGCCGGCGTCGTTCGGGCGTTCGCGGACGCCGCCGAGCGGTCGAAGCGGGCGGGGTTTCAGGTGATCGAGCTGCACGCCGCGCACGGCTACCTGCTGCACGAGTTCCTTTCGCCGCTGGCCAACCGCCGCACCGACCGGTACGGCGGCAGCTTCGAGAACCGGACGCGGGCGCTGCTCGAGGTCGTGGACGCCGTGCGCGGCGTGTGGCCGGAAGACCGGCCGCTGTTCGTGCGGATCTCGTCCACCGACTGGGTCGACGGCGGGTGGGACTTGGACCAGAGCGTCCGTCTGGCTGCGACCCTCGCGGCACGTGGCGTGGACGTGATCGACGCGTCCGGCGGCGGGATGTCCCCGGCGCAGCAGATCCCGCTGCGACCCGGCTACCAGGTGCCGTTCGCCGAGCGCGTCCGGCGCGAGGCCGGGGTCGCCACGATGGCGGTCGGTCTGATCACGACCGCGGAACAGGCGGAAACGATCCTGGCCGAAGGCCAGGCGGACTTGGTGGCGATGGCGCGGGAGCTGCTCCGAAATCCCTACTTCGCATTGCACGCGGCGGCATCGCTCGGTCATCCCGAGGGCGCCGTCTGGCCGCCGCAGTACGTCCGCGCACGGCCGTAGCCGGCGCGGCGCGGGGCGCGCGCCGCGAACCGCATCACGACAGGGAGGATCGCGCCATGCCGTCTTGGGAAACGCGCGGCATCGACAGTGTGCCGAGCCCGCGCACGGTTGAGGAGTCGCTCGCCCGGCTCGACGAGATCGTCAGGTCCGCCGGGCTCACCGTGTTTGCCCGTATCGACTTCAGCGGCGACGCGGCGCGTGCGGGACTCACGATGCGCCCCGCCCAGCTGCTGCTGTTCGGAAACCCGAAGGCCGGGACGCCGCTCATGGTGGCGGCGCCAAGCGTTGCGCTCGACCTCCCGTTGAAGGCGCTCGTGTGGGAGGACGCCGAGCGGCACGTCTGGATCTCGTACAATACGCCCGCCTACCTGAAAGAACGGCACAGCGTGCCCGACGACTTGATCGGGAACATCGCGGGGATCGCGGCGCTGGTGCGGCGCGCGGTCGCGTAGGCGTTGCGGGATCTATGCAGACGTTGACGACCCTGGACGACATCCGAGCCGCCCGCGCGGTCATCCACGGGCGGGTGCACCGGACGCCGCTCTTCACCTCGCGAATCCTCGGCGAGCGCGTCGGGGTACGGCTGTTTCTCAAGGCGGAGAACCTCCAAAAGACGGGGTCGTTCAAGCCGCGGGGCGTGCTCAATAAGCTGCGGCACCTGTCGGACGACGAGAAGCGCCGCGGCCTGATCACGATCTCGGCCGGCAATCACGCGCAGGCGCTGGCGTACGGGGCGGCCCTGGAAGGGTTGCGCGCGACGGTCGTGATGCCCGGTCACGCGAGCGCGACGAAGGTCGCGGCCTGCCGAGCGTACGGTGCCGAGGTGGTGCTCGGCGGCACCATGCACGAGGCGTTCGAGAAGGTGCACGAGTTGCGGGACGCCCGCAACCTCACGCTCGTGCATCCGTACGACGACCCCGCCATCATCGCCGGCCAGGGGACCGTGGGGCTCGAGATCCTCGAGGACCTGCCCGACGTGGACGCGGTCGTCGTCGCGATCGGCGGCGGGGGGTTGATCTCCGGCGTGGCCGCCGCCGTCAAGCTGAGCCGGCCCGGCACGCGCGTGATCGGCGTGGAGCCGGAAGGCGCGCCCACGCTCTGGACGGCCCTGCAGCACAACGCGATCACCCGCCTCGAGTCGGTGAACACCATCGCCGACGGCCTGACCGCGCCCGTCGCGGGGGAGTGGACGTTCGCCGCGGTGCGGCGGTTCGTGGATGAGGTGGTGCTGGTCTCCGACGCGGAGATCGGCGGGGCGACGGCGGCGGTGCTGCAGTACGCCAAGTTGCTCGTGGAGCCGGCCGGGGCCGCCGGGCTGGCCGCGCTCTTGTGCGGGCGGATCAGGTTCCCTGCGGGCGCCCGCGTCGCCGTCGTCTTGAGCGGCGGCAACGTGGACTGGAAGGTGCTGCAGAGCTTATTCTAGGGCGCGCGCCTAGGGGTGACGATCCAGGAACGCCGCGATCGCGCGCACGGCCCGGTCTGGAGCCTCCTCCTGCAGGAAATGGCCGACATCCTCGAGTTCGTGGGTCACCGCGTGCGGATACTGTCGCTGCCAGCTTCGCAGCACCGCGGGGGTCAGCACAGGATCCCGCATGCCCCAGAGGAGCAGCACCGGGATGCGCGCGAACGCGGCCAGCCCCGCTTCGATCCGCTTCATCTCCGCGTAGGATGGGTCGGTCTCCGCGACGGGAATGTCCCTCGTCCAGCACACGAGCGCCAGGCGCGACGCCGGGGTAGGGAATGGCGCGAGGTAGGCATCCAGGACCGCGGGCGTGAGCCGTTCGCGGTGATAGGTGGTTCCGACAAGGGCCGTCTCCACGTAGCCGTTCTTGTCGAGCACAAACCGTTCGCCTTTGCTCGACCGGATGATCTCGAGCAGGCGCGGCAGCGGCCCGCCGGGCCACGGTGCCGAGGCCCACGTGTTCATGAGAACGAGGCGCTTGATGCGTGCCGGATGCCGGATCGCGAATCCGAGCCCGACCGGCCCGCCCCAGTCGTGGACGACGAGCGTGATGCGGTCGAGGTCGAGCGCGAGCAGGAGGGTCTCCAGATTCGCCCGGTGATGTTCGAGCCGGTACGGATACGGCGCGCCGGGGACATCCGATTTGCCCATTCCCATGTGATCCGGCACGATGCATCGCGCGCGGCGCGCCAGCGTCGGGATGAACGCGCGGTACAGGTAGCCCCACGTCGGATCGCCGTGCAGCAGGACGATCGGCTCGCCCGCGCCCTCGTCGACGAAGTGCATCTCGAAGCCGTTGATCGTGCGGTACCGCGGCGCGAACGGGAACGCGCCGCCGAACGTGTCATCCGCGAGGCCGCGCATGCGCGTGTCGCTCCCTCCGGCGGCGGGGGTGCTCGTGTCTGCTCTCTTTTCAGGGTGGCGGGGCCGCGTCGCGATCGACCCTGAGCGCCCCGCAGCGTTCCCCCAGCCCGCCCGGTCTCGGCGCGTGCGACCCGGCGTCCGGGCATCGAGATCGCCCCGCCGTCAGTGGCCCATCACGCCGATTTCGAAGACCTGGTTGTAGAAGAGCAGCTTGCTGTCGAGTTGGATGTAGAAGAAGATTCCGAGTTGGCGATAGATGAGGATCTTGTTCTTGCGTGCGTTATCGACCGCGACGGTTGAGGGCGCACCCAGAGCCGCCCGCACCTCCGCTTCAGAGCTCCCGATGTGCACGTTCTTCAGGGTGGCAAATCGCGTATCGTTGAGCGCCCAGAGTCGATCCACCATTCCGCCCTTCGTCACCTCGGCGCCGATGCCGTCGTTCCGCGGGGGCTGGTACCAGCGTACGATCGTTGCGCCGCCGTTCTGCTGGTTCGTGCTCGCGGGTGACCCAAGAGCCGACCGCGCCTCCTCGACTCGCATCCCGAGTTTTGCCGCGCCGATGCGCTGCCCCGGCACGATGACGAAATGGTCCGCTGAAACCGGGACCGACGCCGCCGCCGCGGTCCGCGGTGGCGGCGGAGCCGGCGGTGCTGTCCGCGGCGGTGTCGGAGCCGGCGGTGGTGTCCGCGGCGGTGTCGGAGCCGGCGGCGGTGTCCGCGGCGGCGTCTGCACCTGGGTCGGCGCGGGAGCGGGTGGCGGCTCCTGCGGCGGGGCTGTGGTTGGGGAAGGCGGTACCGACGCTGCTGTTTTTGATGTTGCCGGGGCTGGTGTCGGTTGCCCCGGTTGCGGCGCCCCCGTTCCCCCCACGCCTCCTGCGGTGACCGATGGCGATGGAGCCGTTGAAGGCGGCGACGCAAGGACCAAAGGCGGCCGTGCAGGCGCAGCGGGCGGCGCAGTCGATGCCGGCTGCGGTTGCGCCGCGCGGCGTCTCAGGGCTTGAGCCAGAAGTGGCCTCGCTGCGTCCGCCGGAGCCGCATAGGCGGTCGCGGCATCCGTGCTCGGGAGTTGCCCGCGCACCACGCCGACCACGTGGCCGGCCAGATTGAGTATGGGCCCACCCTCGCCCCCGAGTCGCTGCTTGGGTTGGAACAGCAGTACCCCATCGCGAAAGCCCTTGATCGTCGCTTCCGTGACAAGGATCGCTTGGGCCTGTGTGTCCCTGTCCGGCGACTGCGTGATCAGGGCGGCGACCGAAGGGAAACTGAAGGCTAGCGCGTCGTCTCCCGCCCACGCCGACGATGCGTCGTCGATCTGCAGTGGCACCACCGTCGAATCCGGAATCGCCAGGATCGCGAGATCGCTGCTCGCATCAGCGGCGGCGATCGTCGGTTCCAGCCATGCCGATTGCGGGAACTTGACGCGGAGTTGGGAAGATCCGGCGACGACATGATACGATGTCACGGCGATCCCCCGGTCGATGACGAACGCCGCCCCCGAGACCGTGCCGGATGGATGATCTGCGAGGACGATCCCGATGCTCGGTCGGGCCTTCTCGACGATCGTTCTGAGGGCCGGAGTCGAGACCTGAGAAAGCCCGAAGGCACCGGCCAGAAAGCCGGCGAAGATCTCAAACAGCAATGGGATGATGCCTAGTACCAGTAGGGGCATGGGCTCCTCATTCTTCAGGCGAGTGTACTGCCCATTCCGTCCACTCCGTGCGTGTGCGAATTGCCCTCGGTGACTAGCTTATCGTACCGGTCTCTCGATTCCTCTCGGGTTGGATCGGAACCGCGACGGGTATTGTGTATTTCTGGGAGCACGCGCCATCCTCCTCGGCCAATCCGCCGGAGGGTGTCAGCGGGTCCACCGGATCGTCGGGCACGCTAGGCACACGGAATCGGTCGGATCAAACCCTGGTGTGATGGAATACGAGGTCCAAGCCGCTCCTGGGTCAACCCGCGACGACGTTGGCTCCCACAGGATCGGCTTCTCAGAATCCAGAACATGAGAGCCGGCGCATGCGTGCCGGACGATCAGGGCATGCGGCCGGCCGTACTCCGAATGCCTCGAGGAGCCAGCATGACCGACCTCGCTCTCTGCGTCGACGGCTTGATGGAGCGGGCGACGCGGCTGCTCGACCGGTTCTGCCGCCAACCGAGCGTCTCTGCGGAGGGCGTGGGGATCTCCGAGATGGCGGAGCTGCTGGCGCAGGAGATGCGCGGCCTCGACATCGACACGGCGGTGCACACGACGCCGGGAGCGCCTGTGGTCGTCGGCTGCGTTCCCGGAGGCGGCACCCAAACCCTGCTGTTCTACAATCACTACGACGTACAGCCGGCGGATCCGCTCGACGAATGGGTCACGCCGCCGTTCGAGCCGCGTATTCGAGACGGCCGTCTCTACGCGCGCGGGGCGACGGACAACAAGGGCAACATCGTCTCCCGGCTGATGGCGCTCGAAGCGCTTCGAGCGGCGGGTCCGCTGCCGTTGACCGTCAAGTTCCTGGTCGAGGGCGAGGAGGAGACCGGCTCGGCGCACCTGCCGGCGTGGGCCGCGGCCCACACGGCCCTGCTCGCGGCCGACGCGTGCGTGTGGGAGGACACGTTTCGCGACGAACCGGACGTCGCGACGATCACCCTCGGCAACAAGGGGATGTGCTACGTCGAGATCGAGTGCGACACGGCGAGCGTGGATTTCCACTCGTCGTACGCCGGCATCTATCCGAACGCGGCATGGCGTCTCCTGGAGGCGCTCGCGACGCTGCGCGGACCCGACGGGCGCGTCGCGGTCGAGGGGTTCTACGGCGATGTCCGTCCCCATACGGACGAAGATCGGGCGCTGCTCGCGAAGCTGCCCCCTATCGACATGGCGGGACGCCGCCGCACGTTCGGCCTGTCACACGTGCCGTATCCCGACGGCCGCGACGCCCGGAGGGCGCATCTGACGGAGCCGACGTCGAATCTGGCCGGATTCGAGGCGGGGTACCACGGCGCCGGCTCGAAGACCGTCGTCCCCCGGCGGGCGGTCGCAAAGGTCGACTTCCGGCTGGTGCCCGATCAGGATCCGCAGCGGGTCCTCGACGGGATCAAGGCGCACCTGGGGCGGCGCGGGTACGACGACCTCCGAGTCACCCTGCTGAGCGGGGCTCCGCCGTCCAAGACCCCGCCGGGCCATCTGAGCCGGACGATGGAGGCGGCGGCGCTCGCGGTCTACGAGCGCCCGGCGCAGGTGGAGCCCTGGGGTACGGGTTCGACGCCGAACTGGATCGCTTCCGAAGTGCTGGGCGTGCCGACCGCGGCGACGGGGGTGGGAATCGCCGGAAGCAACACCCACGGGCCCAACGAGAGCCTAGGTCTGGAGGACCTTCGGAAGGGGATCCGGTACATGGCCGAGATCATGCGCCGGTTCTGATCGACCGGCGTCGCGGGCGCCGGGCGTCGAGACGATCCGGTTCACGAGGAGGCGCGATGAAGATCACCGGTATCGACTGCCACGTGCTCCTCGACCCGGGCATGGACGTCGGCGCGACGAGCTCCGCACAGGACGACATCGTGGTGGAGATCCACACCGACGAGGGCCTCACCGGGATCGGCGAGGCCGACGTCAACCCCTGGATCGCGCGTGCGTGCATCGAGGCGCCCGGGACGCACACGATGGGGCTCGGCCTCCGCGAGATGCTGATCGGCCAGGATCCGCTCCAGGTCGAGGCGCTGTGGGAGCGATTGTACGTCGGCTCCGCGATGAACGGGCGGCGCGGCGCGGTCGTCCACGCGATCGGCGCGCTCGATATCGCGCTCCACGACCTCCGCGGCAAGGCCCTCGGCAAGCCGTGTCGCGAGCTGCTGGGCCCGGTGCGCGCCGCGCCGATCGTGCCGTACGCGTCGCTGCAGCCGGAGGTCTCCGAGTTCGACGCGTACCTTGAGTCCGTCGTCGCGTGGGCGCGCGAGGCGCAGCGTCGTGGCTTCACCGCGGCGAAGCTCGAGATCACGCCGACCGGTCCGTACGCCCACAAGGGACTCCGGGCGCCGTACGCGCGGATGGTCGAGCCGATCGCGGCCGTGCGCGAGGCGGTCGGGCCGGCGTTCACGATCATGGTGGACGTGCAGTACGCGTTCCCCGACGCCGAGACGTGCCTCGCAACGGTCCGCGGCTGGACGGACTACGACATCTTCTTCCTCGAGACCCCGCTGGCGGCCGACGACCTCAACGGGTACGCGCGCGTCAGCCGGGAGCAGCCGATTCCGATCGCCGCGGGCGAGTGGCTGGCGACCCGTTTCGAGTTCCTCGAGCTCATGGATCGGGGCCGGATCCGGGTCGCGCAGCCGGACGTTGGGCGGGTCGGCGGCCTGACGGAGGCGCGGCGCGTCTGCGACCTCGCCGGCCGGCGCGGCCTGGCGATCGTGCCGCACGCTTGGAAGACCGGGATCTCGATCGCCGCTGCGGCGCACCTCGCCGCGGTGACGCCCCACTGCCCCTTCATCGAGTTCCTCCCCGACGAGTTGTGCGAGTCCGCGCTCCGCCGGGAGCTGGTCCGCCGGGGACCGCGGATGGTGGACGGTGTGGTGCAGCTGCCGGACGCACCGGGGCTCGGCGTCGAATTGAACCGGGACGCGCTGGCGCGGTTCGAGGAGGCGGCGGCGAAAGCTGCGCGCTCGGCGGCGCAGGGGAGGGTGATATGACCGACATGCGCGCGATCAAACACCTGATCGTCCTGATGATGGAGAACCGGTCGTTCGACTACTACCTCGGAGCGTTGACCCTCGAAGGCCGGACGGACATCCACGGGCTCACGCGCCCGTTGCCCGCGGTCACGGACCTCGCCGGCAACGCCGTGAGCGCGTGGCAGATGGACGCGGCGTCCGTCCCCCCGGTGCTGGAGGTTCCCGATCCACCGCACGGGTGGGACGCCGCCCACGCCGACTGGAACGACGGAAAGAACGACGGCTTCGTCGTGCAGTACCAGCGGAATCCGTCGACGTCGACGGCCGACGCCAAGACCCCGATGGGGTACTATACCCGCGCCACGCTGCCGGTACTGTACGCGCTCGCCGACCGGTTCACGGTCTGCGATCACTGGTTCGGCTCGGTGCTCAGCTCGACGTGGCCCAACCGGAAGTACCTGCACTCGGGCAAGCGGGACGGCGACAACGATACCCAGACGCTGCCCCCGTTCCCGGGCTTTCAGACGACGCCGCTGTACCACGTGCTGGAGGACTGCCTCGAGGCGGACGGGTCCGGGCGTACGCTGACGTGGAAGTGCTACTTCTCGGATCTTCCGTTTCTCGCGTTCTGGTACCGGTTCGCGGCGAGCCACGGCAGCAACTTTGCGCACGTCGGGGACTTCGTGGCGGACTGCCGGGAGGATCGGTTGCCGACGATCAGCGTCATCGATCCGGCGTTCACGGTCGCGGACGACCACCCTGCGCACAACCCGCGGCTGGGGGAGAAGTTCATCGGCCTCGTCGTGGACGCGTTGACCAACAGTGAGAGCTGGGCGAGCAGCGCGCTCGTCATCCTCTACGACGAGAACGGCGGATTCTACGACCACGTGGCGCCGCCGCCGTGCTTCGAACGCCCGCTATCGCCGGACACGCCGCTTGGATTTCGCGTGCCGGCGCTCGTGGTCAGCCCGTACGCCAAGAAAGGTTGCTGTCATACCACGTTCGACCACACGTCGATCATGAAGAGCATCCACGTCCGATGGAACGTGCCGTTTGGGCCCGAGTTCGGCACGCGCTGGCAGGCCGCGCCCGACATCTGGACGGACTGCTTCGACTTCACCCAACCTGCGGTGCAGACCGGGACCTACACGGGCGCACCGATCACCGACATCAACTGGGGGACGGGGGTCCACGACCGGATGGTGAAGCCGCCCGATGTGCTGGAAGGCCTGCTGGAGCGCATTTTCCTGCTCCCGGAGCTCAAGGCACTCGACCGGCGGGCGCAGGTCTACGACACGCTGGGATCGTTCGAGCAGTCGGTGGTCACCACGAAGCGCATGACCGACATGACCCGCGGCCCGCAGCCGTAGCTCCGAGCACAGGCCTTCGCGCGCCGGGTCAACCGCGCGGAGCGCCCGCGTCTTTGGGCGCGCCCGGTGGCGGCGCGTCCAGCCAGGCGCGGATGACTGCGGCCAGGTGGGCGCGCGCCTGCCGTACGATCTGTTCTCCTTTTTCGAGCGACGCCTGGCGCACGTATCCGGCGTACCCGTCCCAGGGCGTAGGCGCGGACTCGACCAGCACGTAGGGACGGTCGGTCGCGAGGGCCGGCCGCGGCGGAAGCTCGGGCGCGAGGTCCAGCTCGACCGCGTCGTGGGCGAACGCCCACGCCGCCGCGGTCTCATAGGGACCGCCGTGCCCCCGGCCGCTGTGGCGCTCGAACATGCGCTGCGCGTCGGTCTCCGGCGGGGCGACCATCTGCCACCAGTTCACCAACAGCAGGCTCGCGGTGTGCTTGCCCGAGACCCACTCCATCGCGGCCCGCGCGACCGACATGTTGGCGTCGTGGGCGTTGAGCAGCAGCACCCGGACGAATCCGGCCTGGAGGATCCCCTCGAGCACGTCGCACAGGTACTCCAGCGCGACGCTGGGGCGGATCGCGACCGTTCCCGGATACCCGCGCGTCTTGCCGGGGCACGCGGCGTACGTGACCGCGGGGTACGCCACGGCCGTAAACTCGCCCTCGAGGGTCCCGGCGAACCCCTCGGTCAAGATCAAGTCCGTACCGAGCGCGAGGTGCGGCCCGTGCCACTCGACGCTGCCGAGCGGCAGGACGGCGAAGTCGGCGCGCCCGACCCACTCGGCCAGACGTCCCCCCGGAATGTGTGCGACCGCGTGCACGACGGCCATCGTGATGTGCCTCCCTCCGGTTCGCGCCGCACGGGCTCAGCCCATCGGCAGCGTGCCGTTTCGACTCGGTCCCCGCACGATCGTGAGCACGACCAGCACGATCAGGACTTGAAACACGCCGTATGCGGCCGCGGTGCCGAACTGAAACGAGTACAGCTCGTTGTAGATCGCGACCGACAGCGGCCGGCTCGCCGGCGTGTAGATCAAGATCGACGCGACGAACTCACCGACGCCCTGCGCGAACGCCAGCAACGCCCCGGCGAGCACGCCCCGGCCGATCAGCGGCAGCGTCACCCGCCTGAACGCGTACCACCAGGACGCGCCGAGGTTCGCCGCGGCCTCTTCAAGCGCCGGATCGAGCTGCGCCATCGTGGCCGACGTCGAGCGGAACACCAGCGGGAGGCCGCGGACGAAGTACGCCAGCGGCAGGATCCAGAACGTGCCGACGAGGATCCGCTCCAGGCTGAACACCGACGGCTGGTTGAACGCGGTGATCAGGTTGATGCCGACGACCGTGCCGGGCAGCGCCCACGGCAGCATCACCGCGATGTCCAGCAGCCCCTTGCCCCGGACGGCCAGCCTGGCGATCACGTACGCTGCGGCGACGCCCAGCAGCACGTCCCCCAGCGTCGAGAGCGTGCTCATGTCGAGGCTGTTGCGGATCGGCAGCCACGTCTGGCGGTCGGTCACCAGGCGCGCATAGTTCTCGAGCGTGTACACCGGCGGGAGGACCTGGACGGTCCAGGTCGCGTCCTTCGAGAACGAGATCAGGACCAGCACCAGGATCGGCGCGATCAGGATCAGGACGAGCAGTGCCGCGGCGGACACCACGAGTGCCCGCCCCATCGGGTGCCGCACCTCGGCGCGCGCCGCCGCCGTCCCCTTGGACAGGCTGCGGTAGATGCGCCGGCCCTGATACCAGCGCATCGCGATCAGGAACCCGATCGAGACCGCCGACAGGATTGTGGCCTGCGCGGAGGCGAGCGCAAGATCGCCGTTGGTCCGCGAGATGTAGATCTGCATCGTCATCGTGCGGTCCACGCCAAAGATCAGCGGCGCCGTGTACGACGCCATCGAGACCATGAAGACGAGGAGCGACCCGGCGACGAGCGCCGGGGTCAACAGGGGCAGGATCACGCGGGTCCAGACGTGCCAGCGGCCCGCGCCGAGGTTGCTCGCGGCTTCTTCGAGCGACGGATCCAGGCCGGCGAGCGCGGCAGCGGCGGCGAGGTAGAAGTACGGGTACATCGTAAACGTGTGGACGACGATGACGCCCACGAGGCCGCGCAGCGCGAACGGCGCGGCGTGGAGGTGGAAGATCGCCTGCAGGCCGCGGGGCACGATGCCGCTCTCAGCGTACAGGAACACAAAGGTGTAGACGCCGATCAGCGGCGGGAGCGCCAGCGGCACCAGCGAGACGATCTCCAGGGCGCGACGTCCGGGGAACTCGATCCGGTTCAGGAGGAACGCCAGCGTGACCCCGACGCTCCCGCAGGTGAGCACACTCATGATCGAGATCCACAGGCTGGTTCGCAGCGACTCGAGGTTGGCCGGGTGCAGGAGCGAGAAGAACGCGCGGTACTGCTCGAACGTGAACCCGTGCGCTCCGGTGACGCCCTCGCGGAACGTCGCGAGCAGCGGCAGGACGACGTAGCCGTACAGCGTCACGGCGACCGCCGCGACCGCAGCGTACGAGATCCACGGCGAGGCGGCCCGCGGGAGTGCCGGCCGGCCTGCGGCAGGCTCCATCACGACGCGACCACGTAGATCTGGGCCACCGCCAACCGGAGCGTGGTCCCGGCCGCGTACGCGTCCAGCCCCTCGCGCGGAAGCCAGACGGTCCAGTCGCGGCCGCCGGCGGCGACGGAGTACTCGGTGTAGGCGCCTCCGAACTCGTGGCGTCGCACCGTGCCCGCGAGCACGTTCCGCGTCTCGCCGGGCGCGGCCACACGAAACGCCTCCGGACGGATGGAGAGCAGCACCCGGGTACCAGTCGCCGGTCCGGGGCCCGGCCGCCCGTCGAGCGGGACCTCGAGCCGCAGCCCGTCGCCGGCGTCCACGGTACCGGAGCGTCCCGACGCCGCGACGAGCGTGCCCTGGACGAGGTTGTTCTTGCCGATGAACTCGGCGACGAACCGTGTCGCCGGGCGGTAGTACACTTCCGGGGGCGTGCCGATCTGGTGGATCTCGCCGGCGGACATGACCGCGATTCGGTCGGAGACCGCCATGGCCTCGGCCTGGTCATGAGTGACGTACACGGTGGTGATGCCGGCGGCGGTCTGAATCCGCCGGATCTCGGCCCGGGTCTCCTCGCGCAGTTTGGCGTCGAGGTTGGACAGGGGTTCGTCGAGCAGCAGCACGTTCGGCTGGACGACGAGCGCGCGCGCGAGCGCCACCCGCTGCTGCTGGCCGCCGGAGAGCTGGTCGATCCGGCGGCCCTCCAGGTGGGTGAGGCGCACCTGCGCCAGCGCCTCGCCGACCCGTCGCCGCAGGTCCGCCGCGGAGACGCGCCGGATCCTGAGGCCGAACGCGACGTTCTCGAACACGCTCAGGTGCGGAAACAGCGCGTAGTTCTGGAACACCATCGCGGTGCCGCGCCGGTTCGGCGGGACGCGCGTGACGTCCTGCTCTCCGAACACGATCCGGCCCGCCGAGGGCAGGAGGAACCCGGCGAGCATCCGGAGGATCGTCGTCTTCCCGCACCCGGACGGCCCGAGGAGCGTGAAGAACTCGCCCGGGGCGACGGCCAGGTCGGCGTCGCGCACGGCGGTGGTGCCGCCGGGGAACGTCTTCGTGACGTGCTCGACGGCGACCCTAAGCAGACGCCCGCTCCTTCCGCGTGGGCCGACGTCGCCGGCCGGCTAGCGCCCGCCCTTGCCCTTGATGTTCTGATCCCAGTACTGGATCCACTCCTGGTCGTGCGCCGTGATCAGGCTCCAGGGCACGTCCATCGTCTTGAGGCGCAGGGTCTTCAGCCACGCCGGCTGCGGCATCGATCCCATCGGCGTCGTCGAGATCTGATAGAATTCTGCGGTCAGCGCCAGGCGAACCTCCGGCGTGTACAGCAACTCCAAGAATCGGTCCGCGGCCTGCGTGTGCTTCGTGCCCTTCACCTCGGCGACGCCGTCCACGAGCACGGGCGCGCCGCTCTTCGGCATCACGTAGTCGAACGGCAGCTTCTGCTGTTCCTTCTCGATCAGGATGTCCTGCAGATCCCACACGCTCACGAGGCCCTCCTGGCGGGCGATCGCGAGGTAGAGGGCGGTCGGGTCGGCCGCGTAGGACTTGGTGTTCGCGTCGAGTTTGCGGAGCCAATCGTACCCGCGGTTCGGATTGTTGTCGACCTTGTAGAAGCGCGCGATCATCGAGTCGAAGATCGTGTGCATCGTCCCGGACGGCGCGACCCCGCGGATGATGATCTTGCCCTTCCACTTGGGATCGAGCAGTTCGTCCCAGTCCTGCGGCGCTTCGTTGGGCTTGAGCGCCTGGGAGTTGTACATGATGACCTCGGGCAGCAGGATCTCTCCGTACCACGTGCCGTTCGCGCCCTTGTCCTGGGCCGGGATCTGGCTCGCGAACGACGGCTTCGTCGACGCGAGGAGCCCTTCTTGCGCGGCGATCTCAAACGCCTGCTGCGTTCCACCCCACCAGATGTCCGCCTGAGGGTTGGCCTTCTCGGCGCGCACCCGCTCGAGTTCCTGCTGGGCGCCCATGTTCAGGACCTGGACGTTGCCCTTGTACTCCGGATACCGCTCCTCGAACTTCGCGACAACGTAGTCGAAGATCGCCTTGTCGCGCGCCGTGTAGATGATGAGCGTGTTGGCGGCCTGCGCCAAGCCGCCGGCCGGCACGGACACGACGAGCGCGAGCAGGAGCACGAACCCGGCCAGCCATCCTGTAGATCGATGACGCCGAATCATCAGAAGCCACCCCCCTGATTGTCTCGAGCAGACATGCGTTCTCCGACGGTCGATTGACGCTGCGGTTTTGTTGATGGGCCGGCGTCTGAATCGCATCTCGCCGATCCGCGTGTTCTGACCGGGTCCTCCACGCCGCACCTGCGCGCCGGCGCTGCGGCTTGACATTCAAGATCGGGCTCTTGTACGATCGGGATATACTTTCTTTCTATTCATAAGAAAGATATCCATCCATGCGACCCGTTGTCAAGAGCAACACCGTTGCCAGAGAGATTAACCGGCTCGCGGTGATCCACGCGCTCAGGGCGCGAGGACTGGTCTCGCAGGCCGAACTGGCCCGCATCACCACGCTCAGCGCCCCTACGGTGCTCCGCGTGATTCGGGGGCTCGCGGCCGAAGGCCTGGTGACGGTCGAAACCAAGGGGCGATCCAGCGGCGGTCGGAAACCGCTGCTGCTTCGGTTCAACGCGACGATGGGCTACGTCATCGGGGTGGACGTCGGCGGCAGCCACCTGGCCGGGGCGATCGCAGATCTCAGCGGGCGGGTCGTTCACACCGTCAACGTCCCGATTGTACTCGAAGGGTCGTCGCTCGCGGCGCAGCGGCTGTACGACGCGGTGCGAGCACTGCTTGACGCGAGCGGGGTCCCATCGACCCGCGTGCGGGCGATCGGCGTCGGGGTGCCGGGGGTGACGCGCGGCGGTGTCGTCGTTCATGCGCCCGCCGTCGGCTGGCGTGACGTCGCCCTCGCCGCCGAGCTCGAGACGCGCTTCGGCGCGCCTGCGGTGGTCGAGAACGACGCCAACATGGTCGCGCTCGGCGAGTTCTGGTTCGGCGCGGCGCAGGGAACGAGGAGTGCCGTGTGCGTCGTGATCGGCACGGGCATCGGCGCGGGCATCATTCTCGAAGGCGAGCTCTATCGGGGACGCCGCGAGGCCGCAGGCGAGGTCGGCTTCACCGTGTTCGACCGGCGGTACGTCGGGACCCCGTTCACCGAGTTTGGATGTCTGGAAACGTTCGCGGCGGGACCCGGCATCGCCCGGCGGGCGCGCCAGGTCGTGGCCCGCGGCGGCGGAGGCCGGATCGTGGAACTCGCCGGCGCCCCCGACGGAATCTCCGCGCTTCACGTGTTCGCCGCCGCGCGCGACGGGGACCCGGATGCGCGCGAGATCGTGGCCGACACCGCGGACGCGCTTGCGGTCGCAGTGGCGAACATCGGCGCGCTCCTCGATCCGGACATGATTGTCCTCGGCGGAGGCGTGATGCGGTCGGCCGATCTCATGCTCGACCGCATCCGCGCGCACGTCGCCGCGGCGCTGCCGGGCGGCCCGGCCATCGTTCGAGCGGAGTTGGGCGATCAGGGGACCGTGATGGGCGCGGTTGCGCGGGCGCTCGTCTTCGAGCCGGCGCTGCCCGCGGGGCCGGCGGAGGGTCGCGAGGGCGCGTAGCGAGGACGCACAGGGAGTTCCGGGGTCCCGGAGAACGTGTGCATGCAGCCGGGCCGCCCGGAGACGCGGCCGCCCCGCCTCGGAGGACGCAGTCGTGAGCGAAGGGGTATCCGGAAGCCGAGATCTCAGGGACCGCTATCGCACGGCCGTGCTCAAGCCGATCTTCGACGCCTGGAAGGCCGATCTCTACCCGGTGCTGATCGAGGCGAGCCGCGCGCACGTGGTCACGCTCGCCTCGGGCGGCGTCCTCACGCAGGACCAGGCGGCGCGGCTCCTCCATGGGCTGGAGGTGCTCGCTGGGGTCCCGCCCGCCTCGCTCGAATACGATCCCGACGTCGAGGACGTGTACTTCTTCGTGGAGCGCGCGCTCGCCGGGCGGCTGGGGGCCGACGTCGCGGGCAATCTCCAACTGGCCCGCAGTCGCAACGATTTGGACGCCGGCGCGTTTCGGATGATCGTCCGCGGCCGGCTCCTCGCGGTCGTCGATGCGACGCTCGGGCTCGGGCGGGCGGCCGCGACACGCGCGCGTGACGGCCGCGACGTGCTCCTGCTCGCGCGCACCCACGGCCAGCCGGCGCAGCCAACCACCGTGGGACACGTGCTCGCCGGGTACGCCGAAACGGTGCTCCGCGATCTCGCGCGCTACCGGTTCGCCTATGATCAGGTGAACCGGTCTCCGCTCGGCGCGTGCGCGCTCGCGGGGACCGCGTTCGCGTTCGACCGCCGCGACACCGCACGCCTGCTGGGGTTCGACGGGCTCGTCGAGAACACGTACGACGCCGTGGTGGGCGCCGATTACGCGCTCTCGGCGCTCGCGGCATGCGGCGTGGCGCTCGCCGGCGACAGCCGGCTGCTGGCCATGGTCGAGGCGTGGGGCACCGGTCCGCGGCCGCTGGTGACGATCGACCCGGGGTTCGTCCAGATTAGCAGCATGATGCCGCAGAAGCGGAACTTGGTCTTCGTCGAGCATCTGCGCGCGCGCGCCGCGCGCGCGGCGGGCATGCTGGCCGGCGAGATCGCGGGCGTGGCCGCGACCCCGTTCGAAGACGACAATCGCGCGACGTCGGAACTCCAGGCGGACCTCTGGCGCACGCTCGACGACGCGGCCGACGTCGCGCGCGTCCTCGACCTCGCGCTCATGTCCATGACGATCGGTCCCGGCGCGGCCCCCGAGGAGATCGTGGCGTCCGGGGCGACCGCGACGGAGCTGATGGACGCGATGGTGCGCCGGTACGGCACGTCGCAGCGCCAGGCGCACACCGTGGTGTCGGCGATGGTGCATCGCGCGCCGGATCCGCGGACGTGGACGCAGGAGTTGATGCGCGCCGTGACCGGCGACGTGCTCGGGCGGCCGGCGGCGTTCGAGACCGCCGAGCTGCAGGCGCTGCTCGACCCGCGCACGTTCGTCACGACGCGGACGAGCGTCGGCGGACCGGCACCGGAGAAGATCGACGCGGAGCTTGCGGCGGTCGGCCGGTCGCTGGACGACACGGAGCGATGGACCGCCGGGGCGCGGGAGCGACTCCACTCTTCCCGCGCGCTGCTCGAGACCCGGTGCGACGAGATCGCTCGGGGGCGGCCGGGCGGCTCGTGATCCCGCGCGCGGCGCCGGGCGCTCAGTTCGACCCCGCGATGGTGGACGGCACGTCGAAGACTTGGTAGACGAGCGTGTAGGTGACGCCGAAGGTCCGGTTCGCGCCGCCCCCGCCGTTGTTGTACACGAGATAGTTGAGGCACACGGTCGCCGGCGGAGCCTCCAGCGTCAGGGGCTTGATCAGCTGGCTCGGTACCGTGTCGTCGATCTGCGCGAACTTGTTCGGGTCCTCGGGCGGGATGCCCCGTTCCCAGGACAGCCAGGCGAGCATGTGCAGCGGGCGCTGGACATCCAACGTGACCCGCACCTCCGCGAGGACGGCGGCGTGGGGCGGCGGGTCTACGCACGCGCTCCCTTCGCGTTCCTCGTGTCTCCCCGGACCGATGCCGCTCCCCGAGTGCCCGAGCGTCACCTCCTTTGATGACGTGAGCGGCAACGGCAGCCGGCCGAGGGTCGGGGCGCGCTCCGCGAGCGGCTTCGCGAGATCGATCGGAACGGCGAAGTTGAAACTCTGGGCCCCGCGCAGCGAAGCGTCGACGATGCCGATCACCCGCCCGTCGGCCGTCAGCACAGGCCCCCCGCTCGCGCCCGGGTTGATCGCGGCGTCGATCTGCAACATCCCCTCCTGGGTGCGGAGCGCGCTCACGATTCCCTGCGTCACCGTCACGGTCGGGTGATCGGGCGACGAGAGCGGATAGCCGACCACCGCGATCGCTTGCCCCAGCTGGACGGCGGTGGAATTCCCGAGCGTGAGCGGAGAAACGCCTGCCGGCTGCAGGTCCGCGGCGCGGAGCAGCGCGATGTCGTGGTCGATGTCGATCCCGACGACATCCGCAGCGACCGCCGCCGCACCCGGCAACTGCACGGAGACCTCCGTCGCCTGCTGCACGACGTGCAGGGCGGTCAGTAGCACGCCCGGCGCGATCACGAAGGCGCTCCCGCCGCTCATCGGTTTCCCGTCCGCGTCTTTCGCAAGCACGAACGCCACCGACGGCGTCACTCGCGTAACGAGGTCAACAAGAGGCTGCGCACTGCTCCGGTCAGGAACAGTGCAGGTCACCAGCCAGCACACCGTCGCGAGGGCGAGCCACCGCCGCATCTCCGTCTCCTTCATGTCCCCTGGGTCCGGTGATGAGTTCGTGTTGGGGGCCGCCGACTCCTGATGGTGGGCGGGGTACGCGCGCCAATTCGTGAATACTCGTCGGGGCACCTAGCGACGGCACATACCGCCACGCTATCTCGCGATGCACAGCGACGGCGCGGCTAGGTGCGCCGTGTCGCTGAGGACCTTGAATAAGTGCCTCTGCGTCCTGCGCGGCTCCCAAAGGCTCCGTGGAAAGATCCGCAGGCCGGGGATCCATTTCGTCGACATCGCACCGCATGAGTCTTCAATCGGCCCTGCAACGGATGGCCGAGTAGGACTCTGAGGACAGACCGACCCGCGCAAGTGGTCCAGTGGTTTGCGTCTGATGAGCGTGTGCGTGAGAGGAAGGACACGTCCTACTGTAAGGTATCGCGGGACCCAACAGGGAAAAACAGGGGCTAGGGCGGCCATCCGGCGGTGGATGCGAGGGTCACGACACTACCCCCAACGCTTCTCTGTTGGAGAGCCTGTAGGCCTTGAAATGCCTGTCGAGTGTAAATATCCGCGACAGGCTCCGTGCTTCCGCAAGGGCAATGAGTGAGGCGTCGGCGAGGTCCATCGGCACATCCTGATACTTGTTTCATGAGCGCTGCCATGCGGCGTGTTTCATGATACGAGGCCTGGGCTATCTCGAGATCCCCACGGGTTACGAGATCCCACAGGATCGCTTGTCCCTTCGGGGGTTCGGCGTGCCCGAGCAAATACATCGCCTCGGTGAACGCCGGCCAGGTCGTCAGCATCGGGGCGGAAAGCCACGCGGCCTGCCTCACGCACGCATCGTGGTCACGGTCCTTCTTATCGAGCAGCGCGACGAGGGGGCTCGCATCCGTCAGGATCATCTCGTCCGTCGCGCGTGATGCTTCCTTGCGACGAGCTCCGTAAATACGCGCCCACTGTCTCGCGCCCGCAATTTCCCTGAGGATATCGTGCCGATCACGTCACCGAGGCGATCGCGTAGATTCGCCGACAGCCGAGCATCACAAGACTGTGCCAACGCCTGCCGGATAAACACCGATCGGCTCACGCCCGCGCGCGCTGCAGCTCGATCAATCTTGGCCTCTAGCTCGGCAGGGAGCCGCACGCTCCCCATGAGAGGCTCCTCCTACGACGGCTGACGGCCTCAGGCGCCTCCCACAGGCCGCGTCGTGCGCACCGGCGAAGTCGAGGAAAGGCAGGCCGATACCGGGACCGCGGCGGAGGGTCGGACGTGACTCAGATCGCACAGGAGCCGCTCTTCTATTGTGGCGACGACGTGCACCAGGCGAAGATGCGCAAGGTGCAGGATGCGCTCCGTCGCCGAGGACTTGACGCGTTGCTGCTGCTCAAACACGACGCGGTTCGATACGTGACGGAGTTCTACGCAAAGGGATACCGGCCTTTTCTCGATATCGAGTACGCGGCGCTGGTGCCGTGCGGGAAAGAGCCCGTCCTCGGGTTCACGGTCGCGGGGGAAGAGCGGCGAATCGCCGTGCGCAGCCGGGTGACCGACGCGAGGCGTCTGCCAGGGTTGCACGAGTGGCCGCACGCGCTGGCGGCGATCCTGACGGATTATGGGTTGACGGGCGGGCGGGTCGGCTTCGATCTGATGCCGCAGTTCGTGCACCAGGGTCTCCGCGACCAACTGCCGCGCCTGGAGTTGGTGGACGCCTCCGGGGTGTGGGTGGACCTGTCGGCCGTCAAACACCCGCTGGAAGTCGAGTTGATCGAACAGGCGCTCAGGATCGCGCAGGAAGGTACGGCGGCGGCCGCCGCGGCGGTCGCGCCCGGCAAGACCGAGATCGAGGTGTCCGCAGCGGGGGAGTACCGCATGCGGCTACTCGGGTCCGAGATGAACCCGTTCATCCCGGTCGTGGCCTCGGGCGCGAACGCGGCGATCTGGGAGCGCGTGGCCACGACCCGCCGGATCGGGTCCGGCGAGATGGTGATCCTCGACTTCGGATGTGTCCACCGCGGGTACACCGGCGACGTTGCGCGGACGATGATCGTGGGAGAGCCGACCTCGCGGCAGCGCCAGCTTTACCGCGCGGCGCACGACGCCCTGCGGCAGGCGATCGCCGCGGCCAAACCCGGCGTGTTGTGTTCGGACGTCGACCGGGTCGTGCGCGCCGCGGTGCGGGATGCCGGATTGGAGAAGTACGGCCAGCACTGGGCCAGCGGCCACCAGCTCGGGTTCGGATTGCACGGCGAGCCGCTCGTCGGACCCGGCGTCGATGTCCCGCTCGAACCCGGGATGGTGATCAGCCTGGAGCCGTCCCTGTACACGTACGACGACCTGTCCGTCGGAGGAGTCGAGCTCGAAGACACCGTGGTGATCACGGACACCGGGTGCCGCGTACTGACGAACCTGCCGTTCGACGAGAACCTCCTGCGTTGAGCGCCGCCCGTGCGTTATTCCGCGGGCATCACAAACTGGTAGGGCGGCTCGAGCGTCTCGGTGGCCTCCACCCGCTGCGCGGCCAACGCGGCCTTCACGAGCGTGAGCCGTTGAAAAATCGCCTCGGCGTCTGCGTCGGTCAGGGCGAGCCCCTGTGCCGCGGCCTCGGCTTTGAGCCACTCTTTCGTGAACGCCGTCATGCACGCACCTCCAGCATCGGGCGCCGCGTGTGCCACTCCGTGGACTGCTCGTAGGCGTGGCCGATCCGAAACAGCGTGCCCTCGTCGAACGCCCTGCCGACGAGCTGCAGGCCGACCGGAAGCCCGGCCGCGGTGAAGCCGCACGGGAGCGTGAGGGCGGGGTGGCCGGTCAGGTTGAACGGGATCGTGCCCCAGGTCGTTTCCGGCGGCGTGCGGTTCTGAACCTCGACGGGGATCCCCGCAAACGGCATCGTCGGGGTGACGATCGCGTCCACGCGCGCCAGCACGGCGTTGACCTCGCGGGTCCACACCCCGCGGAGCTGCGCGGCCTGCTGGTATTCGGCGGCGGTGAGGAACGCGCCCGCGGCGATGCGCTGGCGGGCCCGCAGGCCGTAGTCCGCGTACCGCGTGCGCAGGCGCCCCGCGTGCGCGCCGTAGGCTTCCGCGGCGAGCAGCGCCCAGCCGACGAAACCGATCTCCGTGGCCCGCGGCAGGTCCACCGGGACCGGCGTCGCGCCGAGGGCCTCGAGCTGCCGCAGCGCCGCGCGCACCGTCCGATCGACCTCGGGGTCGAGTTGGTCGTAGAAGTGCTGCTGCGGAATCCCCAGCCGGAGGCCTTTCACGCCGCGGCCGAGCTCGGTCGTGTAGTCGGGGACCGGCACCCCCGACGAGGTCGGGTCGTGCGGATCCGCGCCCGCGAGTGCCCGAAGCACGAGCGCGCAGTCGCCGACCGTCCGGCACATCGGGCCCACGTGGTCCATGCTGAAGCTGAGCGGGAACACGCCGTGACGGCTGACCCGGCCGTACGTGGGTTTGAGGCCGGCGACACCGCACAGCGCGCTCGGAATGCGGATCGAGCCGCCGGTGTCCGAACCCGTCGCGACGACCGCGAGACCGGCGGCGACGGCGTTCCCAGCGCCGCCGCTGGAGCCGCCCGAGTAGTGCGTCGTGCCCCAGGGGGTCCGGGCGGTGCCGAAGAGGTCCATCGTGCCGATCGCGAATTCGGTGGTGTTGGTCTTGCCGAGCACGATCATCCCGGCGTCCGCGAGCCGGCGGACCACCGTCGCGTCCGCCTCCGGGACGAAGTCGAGCATCGTCTTCGAGTGGCACGTGGTGCGCACGCCGCGCGTGAAGACGATGTCTTTGTGGGCGATCGGAAGGCCGTGGAGCGGCCCGCGGCGGCGCCCGGCGGCGATCTCGCGTTCCGCCGCGCGCGCGTCCGCGAGGGCGGACTCCCGGCAGACCGTGATGTAGCTGTGCAGCGTGTCGTTGTACCGGTCGATGCGGTCGAGCAGCGCCGTCACGATCTCGACCGGCGAGACCCTGCGGTGGGCGATCTGCTCGGTGAGGACAGTCGCCGGCAGGAAGCACAGCTCAGCGTCCACGGAAACCTCCTTGAGTCGCGTGCGGTCCTCGGATAGCGAGGTTCTCCGTTCGGCAGGACGGGTTCCTTCGCAGCCGGCGGCACCGTTCGCCCCCGGGCCATGAGAACACCGCCGAGGGAGAGGACCAGGAGTTGTTCGCGCGCCTCGCGTCGAACGAACCCACACGGGCGGCGCGTCGCCCACATCGCACGTCAAGGAGGATCCCGTGTCACAGGTCGAGCAGAGGCTCGCGGCGATAGGGCTCGCGCTGCCCCCCGCGCCAGCGCCGGTCGCGAACTACGTCGGCGCCGTCCAGGTCGGTGATCTGGTCTTCGTCTCCGGCCACGGTCCGGTCAAAGACGGAAAGCTCACGTACCGCGGCAAGCTCGGTCGGGACTTCTCCGTCGCCGAGGGGTACGAGGCCGCCAGGCTCGTGATGCTCAACGCGCTTGCGTCGCTGCGCGCCGTGATCGGCGACTTGGACCGCGTGAAGCGCGTCGTCAAGCTGCTGGGGATGGTCAACAGCACGCCGGATTTCTTCCAGCAGCCCGACGTGATCAACGGGGCGTCTGATCTGCTCGTCGAGCTGTTCGGCGACCGCGGCCGCCACGCGCGTTCCGCGGTCGGCATGGCCGTGCTGCCCTTCGACATCGCGGTCGAGATCGAGATGATCGTGCAGGTGGCGTAGCCCGCGCTGCGCCCGTCCGGGTCGCGTTACCCCCGGCCCGGTTCGAGCGCCGCGTGGATCTCTTCCGCGGCCAGCACCGTCTGCATCTGCACCGTGTGCGCGAAAACAAACAGCTCCCCGTAGATCGTCTCGTCGGGAAACTCCGTGATCAGGGTGAGCGGGGTCGGCGCCCGGTCGTCCTCGACGACCTGGCAGGGCACGTCGTGATAGACCGGGGAGGACAACTCGCCGGCGTGGGCGCGGTAGGTCTCGAGCTGGGTGCGGTTGAACGCGGCGAGGCCGGGCGCGGCCCCGAGCCGCTCGGTGAGTCGGGCCAGGAAGGCCGCCGCGCGATCGGCCCAGGCGCGATGGTGACGCAGGATCAGATAGAATCCCTTGGGCACGGCCCACAGGTCGAACCCGCGCGGGAGATACCCCGACATGGGACGCGTCCACTCGTGCGCAGGATACCCGTGCAGATTGATGTGCAACGCGGCGCCGCTCAGTTGCAGGGCCTCCAGCCGGGCCGCCTTCTCGTAGAGGGGCTCGTGCGACCGCGACTGCAGGTCGTCGCCGAGCGCCGTGTACCGGGCCGCGTGGTGCATGTGCCGCGGGTGCTGCGCGCAGAGCAGGCGGTGCAGCGCGTAGCCGTCCGGATTCTCCGACGGAATCAGCGCGAAGTGCGCGCCGGGTGTCGCGGCGAGGCGTCGGGCCGCGCGCAGCGCGCCGACCACCCCGGACGTTTCGTTCGCGTGCTGTCCCGCGGTCACGAGGATCGCCGGATGCGTCCCGGCGTGGTAGGTGCCGGCGACCGCGCGGCCCTGCCGCGACGTCGCGGAGAACCGCCGGCCTCCGAGTGCCGATAGCTCCGCCGCCAGCTGGTCGGCGCTCAACGGCCGGTCGGCCGTCTCGAGCGGGACCGCGGCCTGCGGCGGCGGCGTGGCCCTGAACGGCTCGAGCGCGACGCGCACCCGCGCCGCCCCGTCCGCGTACCGGATGTCCGGGATGATCTGCCCCGGTTGGGTGGTTCGATCGTCGATTCCCCGGCCGGCGCGGCGCTTGAACCACTCGAGCAGGGAGAAATAGACGTCCTCGTGCAGGGCTTCGGCCGTGCTCACGCACTCCTCGAGATAGGGCAACCGCTGTTCGGCGCCGGGGATGTCAGCGCGGATCACCAACTGCTCGAAGTACGGTTCCTGCGCGCCCCAGGGGTGTGCCCCGACCGCGGCGATGACCTTGTGGAAGGCCGTCTCGAACTCGGTCTCAAGCGGTCGATCCGCGTCCCCGGCGCCGTCGCGGGACCCGGTGATCCGCAGCCAGCCGGTCGGCGACAGCGTGCGTTCGCCGAGGTGGTCCTCCCGGACGAGGTTCGGGGCGAAGACCTCGTGGACGGTGGCGTTGCGGTCGCGATATTCGAGCTCGACGCGGTAGGACAGGGCGGCCTCGCCCGGCAGCCAGCGCGCGTCGGTCCCCTTCAGCAGCGCCGCGAGCGGGAACGCCTCGACGAGGAATCGCCGACCGTGCGCGGCGTCGTGCACAGGGTACCGGATGGTGGCGCGCCGCAGGTCGGCGATCGCCACGTCCTCCAAGAAGAAATGCAGGAGCGGCTTGTACGCGCTGCGTACCCTCGCGACCACGCCGGCCGCGGACAACCGCTCCTCGGCCGCACGGCGCTGCGCGGCTCCCTCGAAGACCCAGATCTCCACGCGGGCGCCCCGGAACGTGTCGTCCCGCAGCCGCTCCGTCACCTGATCGAGCGTCCCCGGGACGCGTTCGTCCAGCAGCACCGTCATGGCGGCCTCCTTAGCGGAACGCATCGCCGCCCACAGGAGCGTGGACCGGGCGCCCCCGCTACTTTCGCAGGGGCGCCGGGGTCTCCTTGGCGAAGCGGTTCCCGTCGGCCCACGCGTCCTCAATCCTCCTCGAGAGGTGTCGATCCATGGACGATCTGAACGCGCTCAAAGATCGTGTCTGCCACGAGGTGGACGGCCTGCGCGACGACCTCGGGGCGCTCAGCCGGCGGATCTTCGAGCACCCGGAGTTTCAATTCGAGGAGCGCCAGGCGTGCGCGTGGCTGAGCGAGTTCCTGAAGGCGAACGGGTTCGACGTCGAGACGAACGTCGCCGGGATGGAGACCGCGTTCCGCGGACGCGTCCGCGGAACGAAGGAGCGCCCGCACGTGGCCCTGCTCGCCGAGTACGACGCGTTGCGGGGGTTGGGCCACGCCTGCGGGCACAACCTGATCTGCACCGCGAGCGTCGGCGCCGCGGTCGCGCTGCACCGTGCCGCGCCGTCGCTGGCCGGCGTACTCTCGGTGCTGGGGACGCCGGCGGAAGAGGGCGGGGGCGGTAAGGTTATCATGGCGGAGCAGGGCGTCTTCGGCACCATGGACGCGGTGATGATGTTCCACCCGTCGCGGGCGAACTGGTGGGCGCGCGGCGCGCTCGCCTCCCGCCGGCTGACGATCAAGTTCCACGGCAAGTCGTCCCACGCCGCGGCGATGCCGGAGCGCGGGGTAAACGCGCTCAACGCGCTGATGCTGACGTTCCACGCGATTGACTCGCTCCGCCAGCACGTGACGAGCGACGTGCGCATCCACGGGATCATCACCCGGGGCGGCGACGCGCCGAACGTCGTGCCCGAGTTCGCCGAGGCGCGGTTCAGCGTGCGCGCGGCCACGCGGGCGGCGATGGAAGAGGTGCTGGTGAAGGTGAAGCGGTGCGCCGAGGGCGCGGCGATCGCGACCGGCGCCTCGGTCGAGATGGACACGGGCGTCACGTACGCGGAGCGCAACAACAACCCGGCGCTCGTCCGGTTCTTCGGCGAGAACCTGGCGCGCCTCGGCGTGCCGGGCGAGGAACCGCCGAGGATGGGCGGCGTCGGGTCGTCCGACATCGGCAACGTCAGCATGATCTGCCCGACGATCCACCCGTACCTCGCGATCGGGGACGGCGACCTCGCCGGGCACACGCCCGAGTTCCGCGAGGCGGCGGGCTCGGAGCGCGGCCGCCAGGCGATGATGAACGCGGCGAAGGGCCTCGCCATGACGACGCTCGACGTCATGTACCGGCCGGGGGCCGCGGACGAGGCGTGGAAGGCGTTCAAGGCCGATGTCGCCGCCGCAAACTGAGGAGCGCGGAACGTACGGAGGGGCACGCCGGGCGATCCCGGTGTGCCCCTCCGCGTTCGTCAGACGGACGGTCTGGGCTACGCTCTCGCGCGAGGAGCCGGCATCGGCGGCCGCCGCCTGTGCCAGTCGGTTGCCTGT
Organism: bacterium; assembly: GCA_035295165.1. Classification (NCBI taxonomy): domain Bacteria; species bacterium. The sequence continues at coordinate 67,468 of DATGJN010000066.1, read as the reverse complement.
TGGAACGCGCGTCCGAGATCGATCACGGTCGCGTCGTCGAACGGCCGGCCCACGAGCTGGACCGCCGCCGGCAGATCGCTCGCGCTGAACCCGCACGGGACGGACAGGCCGGGCAGGCCCGCGAGGTTCCCCGCGGCGGTGAGGGCTGCGTTTCCCTTGGCCGGCGGAAACGCCGACCCGCGCCTCGTCGCGCGCTTGCCTGCGCGCGCCGGGCGCCACTCCGGGTCGATCGGCTCGTCGATGCGCGGGGACGGGGCCGGGCGGGACGGCGCAAGGATGACGTCCACCTCGCCGAACAAGCGCGCGAACCCCTCCTGCAGCAGCCGCCGGACCCGCATCGCGTTGAGGTAGTCGCGGGCCGACACCTCGAGCCCCGCGACCAGGCCGATCGCCTGCCGCCGATCCGCGAGCTCCCACACACGCCCGCTTTCCACGAGATCCTGGAACACCGTCGACCCCTCGGCGCGGATGATGATCCGCGCCACCGAGTCGATCGGCAGCGGTGGGAGCTCGACCTGCCGGAGCTTGACGCCGAGGCCGCGGAACGCCCGCAGCGCGTCGTTCAGCGCCGCGCGGAGCGACGGCTGGGCGGTCTCTTCGAAATCCACCGGTGCGTATCCGACCCGCAGTTCCGATGGTTTTCGCGGCCGGCGGTTCATACGGAACCCCCGGCCGGCCGTTCCGGGATCGCGCGGGTCGGCGCCGGCGATCGCCTCCAGCACCAAGCCGCAGTCTTCGGCGCTGCGGCACATTGGGCCGAGCTTGTCCATCGTCCACGACAGCGCCATCGCGCCGTACCGGCTCACGAGACCGTAGGACGGCCGCAGCCCGGTGACGTTGCACCCGGACGACGGCGAGAGGATCGAGCCGGAGGTCTCGGATCCAATCCCGAACGGCACCATGCCGCCGCCGACCGCCGCGCCCGTTCCGCTCGACGAGCCGCCCGTCCAGTGGTCGCGGTTCCACGGGTTTCGAGCCGGACCGGTGAGGGACGCGGACGGATACCGGTACCCGCCGCCGCCCGCCAGCTCGATCATCGCGAGCTTGGCCGCGAGCACCGCGCCGGCCTCGCGCAGCGACACGATGACGGCCGCGTCGTAGTCGAACACCTGACGGGCGTAGGGTTTGGCGCCCCACGTCGTCGGCACGCCGCGCAGCGTCACGAGATCCTTCGCGCCGTACGGGATGCCCGTGAGGGGTCCGGCGCCGCGCCCGCGTCGCAGCAGGCGGTCGGCGTTGCGGGCCTCCCCGAGCGCGTGCTCCGGCAATACCCGGGCCACGGCGTTGTACCGCCGACCGACCGTGGACAGGCGATCCAGCGCAAGCCGCGTCAGCTCGACTGACGAAATGCGGCGCCGCCGCAGCGCCGCGTGCAGCTCGCCGATCGTGGCGAAGAGGGGGTCGTTCACGGCAGCGTCCTGAACAGCGAGGCCGGCTCGACCGCCATCGGGATCGGCGTGTTGCGGACGACCCGGCCGGACAGGGTCTGCAGCCGGATCACCTCGCGCAGTTCGGCGTGCCGCGTGCGCGTGGCCCGCCGTGCGGCGCGGCGGGTGCGCGACGTCGTGGCCTTCGATCGGGACGTGCGTCTTCGCGTTGTCATGGCACATCACTACCACGCGGCAACCGGGTTGTCCTGGGGCGCCCATGCGGTCCATTTCGGCAGCGCCGCCGTCGCGCAGGGCGCACGCGCGCGGTCGTTGAAGCGATCGGCGGTGGGCGCCTCGACCGCGGTCCGCGCTCGAGACGGTACCGAGGCGCGGCAGAAGATCACACGGGTGGAGCGACCGGCAGCGGTCAGGAGGAGAACCGACGTGTCCGACGTCGATCAGATCACGCGGCAGGTGGAACTCAAACGCGACACGTTCGTCGCTCTCGCGGACGAGATTTGGCGTCTCGCCGAGCTTCGGTTCAACGAACACAAGTCCGCGGCCGCACACGTCGCCGCGCTCGAGGAGGAAGGGTTCCGCGTCACGCGCAACGTCGCGGGGATCGAGACCGCGTTCGTCGCCGAATCCGGGAGCGGCGGTCCCGTGATCGGATTTCTCGGCGAATACGACGCGCTCGCGGGCTTGAGCCAGGACGCAGGCGTCGCGGAACCGCGCACCGCCACCCCGGGCGGGATCGGGCACGGCTGCGGCCACAACCTGCTCGGGGCGGGCGCGGCGCTCGCCGCGGTGGCGCTCCGCAACCATCTCATGGCCACCGGGATCAAAGGGACGGTACGGTTCTACGGCTGCCCGGGAGAGGAAGGCGGCTCCGGCAAGGCGTTCATGGCCCGCGCCGGTGCGTTCGACGACCTCGACGTCGCACTCTCCTGGCATCCGGGCAGCTTCGCCGCGGTGATGTCGCGCGGCTCGCTCGCGAACATCCAGGTCTACTATCGATTCCGGGGCCGCGCCGCCCACGCCGCCGGCGCGCCGCACCTCGGCCGGAGCGCGCTCGACGCGGTGGAGTTGATGAACATCGGCGTGAACTTTCTGCGCGAACACATGCCGTCGAGTGCCCGGGTGCACTACTCGATTACCGACGCGGGCGGCATCTCGCCCAACGTGGTGCAGCCGAAGGCCGAGGTGCTGTACCTGATCCGCGCCCCCGAAGTGGCCCAGGCGCAGACCCTGTTTGCCCGCGTGCGGAAGATCGCGGAGGGCGCGGCGCTGATGACCGAGACGGAGCTGGAGGTCGAGGTCGACAAGGCGTGCTCCAACCTCGTGCCCAACACCGTGCTCGAGCGCGCCATGGACGAGAACTTGACGCGCATGGGCGGCGTCGCATTCGACGCGCAGGACGCGGCGTTCGCCGAGCGGATCAGGCAGACGTTGACGCCGGACGACATCGGGTCCAGCATCGAGACGCACGGCACGCCGGCGGCCCAGGCCCACGGGCTGTACGGGTTACCGGTGCCGCTCGAAGGCCCACCGCGTCTGCTCAGCGGGTCCACCGACGTGGGGGACGTGAGCTGGATCGTGCCCACCGCGCAGATGTGGGGCGCCTGTTACGCGGTCGGGACGCCGTTTCACTCCTGGCAGATGGTCGCGCAGGGCGCGTCGCCCGCGGCACACAAGGGCATGGTGCACGCGGCCAAGGTGATGGCCGCCACCGGACTGGACGCGGTCCGCGACCAGGAGCTGCGGTTACGTGCGAAGGCCGAGCTTGCGGAACGCACGGGGGGCCAGGGCTACCGGTGTCCGATCCCGGACGATGTCGTGCCCGCGCCGCTCCGCCGCGCCCGTACAACCTAGAAAGTTCCGGAACCCCGCAGGGCACCCTCGGTCGCCCGGCTGTCGGACCCGGTGCCCATGCGGTCACCGGTGTAACGGTCGCGTCTCTGCGGGGAGGGACCCCCGCCGGCGCGACGAACCGTCTGCACGCGCTACCCGCACCGGCGGGTCTGCTCGGTCGTCTTCTCGTACGCATCGGGAGGTGTGGAGATGTCTGACGAGCGGCGCGACAGGTCCGAACGTCTGCCCCGGCGGGAACTCTTGCGCCGTGCGGCGATCCTGGCGGCCGCCGTCCCCGGGGCCGGCGCGGCGTTCGCGGCCGCACCGCCGTCGGCGTCGCTCGCGGCCGGCGCAGCGCCCCGCCGCGGCGGGACCCTGACCGTGGGGCTGGACTCGGACGCGACGACGCTCGACCCCGGATACAGCACCGCCGAAGTCGATCGTCAGATCTACTACGGTTTTTTCGACGGGCTGGTGGACGTTGATGCGCAATTGCGCATCGTCCCGAAGCTCGCCGTAAGCTGGAAACCCCTGAACGACACGACCTGGGAGGTCAAGCTCCGGCCGGGCGTCCGATTCCACGACGGAACCGTGTTCGACGCCCAGGGCGCGAAGGCGAACTTCGATCGCATCCTCGACCCCAAGGCGGGGTCCCCGCGCCGCGGGGAGATCCCCTACGTGGAGGCTGCGGAAGCCGTGGACGCCGCGACGCTGCGGCTGCACCTCACGGGTGCGTTTGCGCCGCTGCCGTACTCGCTGTCGGGGTTTTCCGGGTTGATGATCTCGCGGGCGGCGATCGACAAGTACGGGAAGGACCTCGCGAGCAACCCGATCGGCACCGGTCCGTTCTCGTTCGTGCGCTGGCTCAAAGGCGACCACATCGACGGCAAGGCGTTTGCGGACTACTGGCAGAAGGGCCGTCCCTACGTGGACGCCATCCGCTACGAGGGGATCCCCGATCCCGAGGTCAAGGCGAACGCGGTTCGGAGCGGCACGATCGACGCCACGGAGAACCTGCTCGCGAAGGACACCGGAGCGCTCCAACATGACTCGGGGCTGCAGATGTATGCGCGGCCGGGGTTGTCCGTCGCCTCGCTGCGTCTCCAGCTCGCAAAGCCGCCGTTCAACAACCGCGCGCTGCGCGAGGCCATCGGGTGGGCGGTGGATCGCGGGGCGATCAACCGGATCGTCTACTACGGGATCGGCGCGCCGGCCAGATCGTTCCTGCCGCCGACCGCGCTCGGCTACGATCCGGCGTTCAACCCGTTTCCGCAGCGCGACCTGGTGAAGGCCAAGGCGAAACTCGCCGAGGGCGGGCAGCCGCACGGGTTCGCCGTGCAGGTCCAGATCCTGAACAACCCGGAGATCATCCAGCTCGCGCAGGCGATCAAGCAGCAACTGGCCGATGTCGGGATCGATGCGCAACTCGTGACGCTCGACAACGGGACGCTGCTCGGCCGGCTGGTGGCCGCGGATTTCGCCGCGTCGATCATCACGTACTTCGGGACCCTCGATCCGTTCCAGGGGTTCAGCCGGTTCTTTCTCAGCACGAGCAAGCTCAACGTGTACGGGTACAAGAGCCCGGAGTTCGACGGGCTGCTGGCCAAGGCCGCCGCGACGGCGGACGCCAAGGCGCGCGCGGCGCTGTACTCCCGCATGGACCGGCTCGTGGGGACGGACCTGCCGTGGGTGTTCCTGCGGTACCCCGACTACACGGAGGCGCTGCGCACCCGCGTGCAGGGGTACACGTATATCCCGGACGGCGGGATGCGCTTCACCGACGCGTGGTTGACGTCGTAGCACGGTGACCCGCCGCCGGCCCCGAACGCGATGATCGTGTATGTCGTCCGCCGTCTTTTGGCGACGGTCCCGGTGGTCGTGCTCGTGACGGTCATGGTGTTTCTGCTGCTGCACATCACGCCAGGCGACCCGGTCGTGATCATGCTCGGCGAGGAAGCGTCCCCCGACACCGTGGCCGCGCTCCGCCACGCCCTCGGCCTCGACCAGCCGTTGCCGGCCCAGTACGGGACGTGGCTGTGGCACGCGGCGCACGGGGATCTCGGGGCGTCGCTGCGGACGCACGATCCCGTCGGCGCGCTCGTGCTCGCGCGCTATCCGACCACGCTCGAGTTGTCGGCCCTGGCCATGATCCTGTCGCTGTGCATCGCCATCCCGGCGGGCGTGCTCAGCGCGGTGCGCCGCAACTCCTGGCTCGACGTGCTCGTGACGCCGCTGGCGATCTCCGGGATCTCGATGCCGAGCTTCTGGCTCGGCATCCTGCTGATCTGGTTCTTCTCGGTGCTGCTGCCGTGGTTTCCGACGGTGGGGTTCGTGCCGCTCGGCGTCAGCCTCGCCGGCAACCTCCACACGATGGTGCTGCCGGTCGTGACGCTCGGCGCCGCCCTCGCCGCGATCGTGATGCGGATCACGCGCGCGAGCCTGCTGCACGTCCTGCAGCTCGACTACGTGCGCACCGCCCGCGCGAAGGGGGTGCGCGAGCGCGGGGTCGTGCTGCGCCACGCCCTGCGCACGGCGCTGATTCCCGTGGTGACCGTGCTCGGGCTGCAGACGGGGAGCTTGCTCGGCGGTGCCGTGATCGTCGAGACGATCTTCGCGCTGCCCGGGGTCGGGCGCCTGATCGTGGACGCGATCTTTGCGCGTGACTTTCCCGTCGTGCAGGGGGCGGTGCTCGTGCTGGCGCTTTCGTTCATCCTCGTGAACCTCGGGGTCGATCTCGTCTACGCGCGGCTGGACCCGCGGATCCGCTACCAATGACTCGCGCGCGCGGACGTGCACCTGGCGATCCGGCGGCCGCGGCGGTGGGGGCCGCACCGCGCGACGTCGGGCGCGGCCGCGCGTGGCGCCGCTTTTGGCGCTCGCGCCTGGCCGTGCCGTGCGCGGTCGTGGTCGCGCTCGCGATCGCGGCCGCCCTCGGCGCCCCGTACATCGCCCCCGGCAACCCCGTGCGCGGCGACCTGTCCGACGCGCTGCTGCCACCCTCGCCGGCCCACTGGTTCGGCACCGACGATCTCGGCCGAGACGAGGTGGCGCGCCTCATCTACGGCGCGCGTGTCTCGCTCGTGGCCGGGATGATCTCCGTCGGTATCGCCGCGGCGGTGGGGGTACCGCTCGGGCTCGCGGCGGGGTTCGCCGGCGGGCTTCCCGACGAGGCGATCATGCGGGCGGTGGACGCGATCTTGGCGTTTCCCGCGCTCGTGCTTGCGCTCGCGATCAGCGCCGCGCTGGGGCCGGGGCTCGTCAGCTCGATGCTGGCGATCGGATTCGTGACGATCCCCGCGTTCGCCCGTCTGACGCGCGGGCAGGTCCTCGCCATCCGCCACCTCGACTTCGTCGAGAGCGCCCGCGCGGTGGGCGCCGGCGCTCTCCGGCTTCTCGTCGGCCACGTGCTCCCCAACGCGCTCTCCCCGCTGGTCGTGCAGGCGAGTCTCAGCGTCGCGTTCGCGATCCTGACCGAGGCCGGGTTGAGTTTCCTCGGCCTCGGGGTCCAGCCGCCCATCCCGAGTTGGGGCTCGATGCTGCTCACCGGCAAGAACTACCTGACGACGGCGCCCTGGCTCTCGCTGGTGCCCGGCGCCGCGATCTTCCTCACGGTCGTCAGCTTCAACCTTCTCGGCGACGCGCTCGACGACGCCCTCGACCCACGCCGGACCGCAGGCAGCGAGCGCTCGACCTAGCGTGCGTCGCGCCGCCGGGACCAGGACCCGCCGCGTCTCGGACGAACTTGTAGTGGAAGTACTGTGACGTCCCACGGTCGTGGCGGGACGCCCGGGGAGGTTCGAGGATGCGGGAGCGCACGAAACCGAGCGGTCGGGCAGGGTGGATCGGTGCCGCGGCGGCCGCCGCGGTCATCTTGGTCATCGCCGGGGCAGGCGCTGTGGCCGCGCCGGTGACGGGCGGGACCCTGACGATCGGGCTCGAGGCGGATCCGACGATGCTCGACCCGCACGCGTCTGCGGCCGCGGCGACGTATCTGCTCGGTAGCCTGAATGTCTTCGAGAGCCTCCTGTACCAGAGTCCCGACGGCAAGCTCAATCCGTGGCTCGCGACGAGCTACCGCATCTCACCGGACGGCAAGACGTTCACGTTCGTCCTGCGGCAGGACGTGCGCTTTTCGGACGGCACGCCGTTCAACGCGGACGCGGTGAAGTGGAACTTCGACCGGATCGTGAACCCCAACTTCAGGGCCGGCGGAGCGCTGTCGAGTTTGGTCGGGTACACGGGCTCGACCGTCGTGGACGATCACACGGTGCAGGTGCACTTCAAGGACCCCTACGCGCCGTTCTTGTCGTACGTCGCCGGCGGCACGCTCGCCATCCTGTCGCCCAAGGCCACGGCCGCGCAGACGCCGCAGCAGACGCAGCGGGGTCCTGTGGGCAGCGGTCCCTTCACGGTGACCGAGTACGTGACGAACGATCACCTGACGTTCGTCAAGAACGCCGCGTTCACCCGTCGTCTGCCGTGGAGCGACCATCAGGGAGCGCCGTACCTCGACCGGATCGTCTGGAAGATCGTGCCGGAGGCCGAGACCCGCGCGATCACGCTGTCGTCCGGCGAGACCCAGATGATCTACGTCCTCGGGTACGGCACGTCCGGCTCGATTCTCACGCAGCTGCGGAAGGACACGCGGCTCGTCGAGGACACGCGCCCGTTCCCCGGGTCGGCCTACCTGTGGTTGATCAACGTCCGCCGCCCGCCGACCGACGACGTGCGGGTGCGTCAGGCGCTTCTGTATGGCATCAACCGGCGGGCGATCATCGCCTCGGTGTACCGGGGTCTCGGGTCGCCGGCGTGCGGCATGGTGAGCCACGTGATGCTGCAGGACCCTGGTGCCTGCGCGTACTATCCGTACGACCCGCGCAAGGCGGGCGCGCTCCTCGACGAGGCGGGGTGGAAGATGGGTCCCAACCACGTCCGCCTGAAGGACGGCAAGCCGCTCCAGATCGTGATCAACTCCCTGAATCTCGGCGGCGGCGACCTGCCCGACATCGAGCCGGTGCAGGCCCAGCTGCTGGAGCTCGGGTTCGACGCGAAGATCAAGAGCCAGGCGTTCGGACCGCGTACGGACGATAACTTCAAGTGCGCGGACAACTTGGGGACGATCTTCCTGCGGGCGAACGATCCCGACACGCTATACGCTCTATTCTCCACGGCGAACATCGGCACCAACTTCAACTGGTCGTGCTACTCGAACGCGGACGTGGACCGGTTGCTCGCGGAAGGGCGCAGCACGTTGGATCCGGCAAAGCGGCAGGCGGTCTACGTCCGCTTGGACCACATGCTGCTCGACCAGGCCGTGGCGATGCCGATGATGGACGAACTGTCGGTGTGGGTTCGCCGTTCGACCGTCCAGGGCGTGAAGTACAACTACTCGACGTTTCCCGCGTTCAGCGACGCGTACGTGACGAAGTAGCCCCATTAGTAGCCCCACCGACAGGCCCCTGCCGCCCGGGCCGATCCGGCCGCACGCCGCCCGGGCTCACGCATCGGCGCTCCCCCAACCGCGCGTCCGACGAAGAGAAGCGCCAGCAGCGCCGCGCCCAGATCACCGATCCCGCCGACCGCATGCCGAGTCCCGCGAGCAGCGGAGACATCCCGAGGATCGTCTGAAGGGAGACGCTGGTGATCAGCATCTGACCGTTCCATGCTGTCGGACGGGGTTATGCGGATCTCCAAACCGGCCAGATTGACAAGGCGCGATGGGTGCGATAACATATCATCGAACTCTGATGTATCATATGGCTACGGTATCAGGGAGACGCGGCGCGTGTCAATGCCGAACAACGGTGATACGGAAGCGATCGTGGACCCGCGGGCTCTCGCGCTCGCTCAGGCGCTCGCAGATCCGCTTCGGTTGATGATCCTCCACGCGTTGATGGGGGGGCCGGCGGCGGTGTCGGAGATCGTGTCGGCGACGGGCGAGGCGCAGCCGAAAGTGTCCAACCACCTAGCGTTGCTGCGGCAGCGCGGGCTGGTGCGGGCGACCCGCGCGGGCCGGCAGATCGTCTACGAGCTGCGCGACGCTTCGGTCGGCCAGCTCGTCGAATCGCTCTCTGCCGTTGCCGGGGCGTCGCGGCCGGCCACCCGAAGATCTGCGCCGATCGTCAACGCGCGGACGTGCTATGACCATCTGGCGGGCCGGCTCGGCGTGGCGGTCTTCGACGCGCTCGTCACGCGGCGGGCGATCGTCCCGCCAGATCCGTCCGGTGGGCCGGTCGAGCTGGGGCCGGCGGGCGCGGAGACGTTCGGTGCGCTCGGCGTGGATCCGCTGGCGCTGCGGCGGGAGCGGCGTCAGTTCGCGACGGCATGTCTCGATTGGACCGAACGGCGCCCCCACCTGGGCGGCGCACTCGGCGCAGCCCTGTGGGCGAAGTTGCTGGAGCGCGGGTGGGTGGTGCGCCGACCCGGCACGCGCGCCGTGATCCTCACGGAGACCGGCCGGCGGGCGCTGCACCGGACCCTGGGCATGAGGGCGGCTGCGGGGTAAGCGAATGACCCCGGTCCGTCTGGGCACGACGCTCCTGGTTCCCTTTCGCGTTGGCGCACTGATGCCGGACCTGTGCGTCGCCGGGGACCCCGAGGTGCTCCGCCCGGTCCTCCCCGAAGGAACGCCGCAGGAGCGTCTCGGCGCGCTGTGCGGTGCCGTCGCGGAGCGCATCGCCGCGGGCGGGGTTGGCGTCGCGTACGTCGGTGACTGCGTGCTCACGCTCGGCGTGCTCGCCGGGCTCGAGCGGCGCGGCGTTGCGCCGCGCGTGATCTGGCTGGACGCCCACGGAGACTTCCACACGTGGGAGACGACCCGGTCCGGGCATCTCGTCGGCATGCCGCTCGCGATGGCCGTGGGGCGGGGCGAGCAGACGATCGTACGTGCGGCCGGATTGACGCCGGTCGCCGAGGAACGCGTCCTGCTGGTGGACGCGCGCGATCTCGACCCCGGCGAGGACGACGCGGTCGCCGCGTCGCGCATGCGCCGCGTCACCGTGGATCAGCTTCGGCGAGCGCCGGTTCCGGACGGACCGCTCTACGTGCACCTGGACATCGACGTCGTGAACCCGGTGGAGATCCCCGCGGTTAACTATCCCGCGCCGGGCGGGCCCTCCGCAGAGCAGGTGCGCGACGCGTTGGCGCACGTCGCGGAGACGGGACGCGTCGCGGCGCTCAGCGTGACGTTGTGGGAACCGCGTCTGCCTGGCGCGAGTCAGTCGGCCGCGGCGGTGGCGCGCCTCGTCGAACCGTTCCTGGCTACGTCTCCTCCTTCGCCCGACGCTCGTCGAGCACCGCCTTGAGGATCCGGAACGCGTCGGTGGCGACCGGGAACCCGGCATAGAGCGCGACCTGCTTGCACATCGCGATGAGCGCCGCGGAGGTGACGCCGATGTTCAGGGCGCCGCGGAGGTGACTCTCGAGCCCGCGCTCCCGCCCCAGCGCGGTGAGGACCGCGCAGGTGATCAGGCTCCGGGTGCGCAGGTCGATCGTCGGGTCGCCGTAGACGCCGCCGTACGCACTCTCGAGGATGAACTCCGCGTACTCAGGGTCGAGCGCTCGGAAGACCGCGATCCTGCTCTCCCGGTCGGGCCACAGCGTCTTTCGGATCGCGATGCCGCGCTCACGCAGCTCGCGGTTCGTCACAGCCCCCCTTGACCGCTTCGCCGTCGCCGGCGCGGCGCGCGTCTAGCCGAACAGTCGCTGCTTGCGGAGAAGCGCCCGCAGGGTCGTCAGTTTCCCGATGTGATAGCCGCGGTGGACGCAGTTGAAGACGAGCATCTCGCCCACATTCGAGTAGTTCTGCCCCTCCACCGGCTTGCTGTAGTCGGCCGTCGCCGCGAGGTGGAGCAGGGCCGCCTGCGTGCCGTCGAGTGCTTTCCGGACGTCCGCAAGCGGCGGATAGGAGGCCCGGCCGCCGCTGCCCATCTTGAACAGATCCCCGTACGCGTCCGGGACCACGGACGTGCCGCCGGCCCGCTTGATGACGGCGGCGTCCACGAGCACCGTGTGCCCGAGTTGCCACGTGGCGCCCGTCAATTGTCCGGCGAGGACCTGCCCGGCCTCCTCGTCCGTCAGGTCGCCGACGCACCGTTGCAGGCGATCATATGTGGATTCGAGCCCTCTCCGTACTATTGATGCGGCATCCATGCGCTGACCGTCCTTCCCGGCGCCCCGCGACACACGGGCGCGCCTGCGTAGGTTCCGCGCCTGTGGTTCGCTGGGGATTGGCTCCGGACCCTGCCGGGCCCGGGCTCGGCGTCGCACCGTTCGCGGTGTTCCACCGTGTCACTCTTTTCACGGAGTGGGGCAGTATCCCGGAGGGATGGGGTTGCGGGGGATCGCGGGGTTGGTCGCGCTGGGGCTGCTGGCGGGCGCAGGAGTCGGGCCCGCCGCACCGGTGCCCCGCGCGCACGCGAGCGCCGTTTCCCAGGGGGTCGTGCGGACCGGCGGCCCGCTTCCCGCGGCCATAACCGCGGTCGTCGTCGTTCCGGTGGTGCCCGAGACGCCCGTCCCCGTGGTCGCGCCGCGTCCGCCGCACGGGCCGGACCCCGCGGTATTTCAGCTGGTCACGATGACCCGCGCCAACGGCACGTACCACTCCGTCACGGCCGGCACGGCGTTTTTCGTAGACTCCGACGGGAACGCGCTTACGAACAGTCACGTCGTGTACGCGGCGTATAAGGATCCGGCCCACTACCAACTGCTCGCGATCATCGGAGACGAGTTCTACAGCGCGGCGACGGTGTGCGCGAGCGTGCTGGCCGACGCGCCGGTCAACCGGCCCGTCCCCGTGCCGCTCGGCCGGGACGTGGCGCAGATTCGAGTCATCCCGTCCGTGTTCGAGTTCGACCGGATTCGGGATCCCCGCGCGGGCGTCATCTACCTGGCACACCGCTCGACGTTACCGCGATTCGCGTCGCTCACGCTGGGCAGCGCGCCCTCGGTGGGGGAGGCGGTGCGGGTCGTCGGCTACGGGGAAACCGAGAGCCCCACGGTCGCCGACGAGCAGTGGACGGCCACCGGCGCGGTGAGCAGCCTGGCCACAGCGGAAGACGGTACGCCCATCTTCGAAATCGTGTCGGAGAATCGCCCTCGGCCTGGCAACAGCGGCTCGCCGGTGCTGGACGATCAAGGTCACGTGGTCGGCATCTACACGTGGAACGTCGCCGAGAGCGCCACGGTCGGGGCGGCGATCGCGAGCGCGGCGCTCGCCCCCGCCTGTCCGTAGACGATCCGGCCGGCCCGCGCTACTGGACCTGTGCTCTGGCCGCCACCGCCCAGGTGTCCTCGACACGCCCGCGGCGTGTCGCGACGAGCCGTTCCGCGAGGTTGACCGTCGGACAGACATGGGTGGGAACGAGATGGACCAGGTCGCCGACCCGCAGCCGGCGCGCCTCCTCCGTGAGCTGCACGCGCCCGTGCTCCTCCCAGAGCTGGTCGACCTGGCAGTCCGGATAGTCCCGGAGGACGCCGTAGCTCCGGCCCCGGCTGCTGAACGGACCCGTCTCCGCGGTGAGCACCTTTGACCCCGCGTCGAGAATGGCCACGTCGCGGGACGGTCGGCTGATCACGCGCGCAAGTACCGTGAGCGCGCACTCCTCCGGTTTCGCCGAGCCCCACAGCACCTGTGTGGCATCGTTGAACACATAGGTCCCGGGCCGGATCTCCGTGATGCCCGCAACACGCGCCGCCGCGCGTCCTGTCGGGGTGGAGCCCACGCTGACCTCGTCCACCGGGATGCCGGTGGCGCGGAGCCGCTCGGCTTCCCGGACCATGATCTCGCCCTCTTCCCGGCCCGCCGCGTCCAGGTCGGGGCGGTACCCGCGGTACGTGAAGACGCCCGCGATGCGGAGGCCGCGGAGGTGCGCGACCTGGTTGGCCAGCGCGAGCAGCGGTTCCCCGGGCGCGGTGCCGCATCGCCCCAGGCCCGAGTCCACTTCCAACATCACGTCCAGCGTAACCCCGGCGTTTGCGGCGGCGCGCGCGAGCGGTTCGGCGCCGTCGACCGAGTCGACGCCCACGCGAACCCTGATCTCGCGGGCGAGGGCGAGCAGCCGGGGCAGCTTCGGTCCGCCGATGACCTCGTAGGCGAGGAAGATGTCCGCGATGCCGGCGCGGGCCATGACCTCGGCCTCGCCGATCTTCGCCAGCGACAACCCGGTCGCCCCGGCCGCCAGTTGGCGCTTCGCGATCTCCACGCACTTGTGCGTTTTGCCGTGGGGACGAAGCCGTACCCCCGCGTCCCTGGCGTACGCCGCCCACCGTGCGATGTTGCCCTCCATCCGATCCAGATCCACGATCAGCGCCGGGGTATCCAGCGTCTCGATCGCCTGCGCGGGTGCGATCACAGCCGACATCAGCGTGCCTCTCCGTTCCGGCCGTGGCGGGCGGCCAGCCACACGGTTTTGGTCGGCGCGGGGGTGCGCCGCCGCTGCGGGACCTCCGCCGGATAGCCGGCGTAGAGCATGCCGATGATGCGTTGGTCCGGTGCGAGCCCGAGAAACTCCCTCAGCGGGGCATACTCGCGAAGGCCGCCCGAGCGGAAGTAGGTGCCCACGCCGTCGCTCCACGCCGCCAGCATGACCGCGTAGGCGGCGCTGTACGTGGCCCACACGTCTTCCTCGCCGAGCTCCGGGTCGTCGGACGGCCGGCAGGCGAAGAGGATGATCGCCGGCGTGTCGGCCGCGGACGCGTAACTCTTGTCGAGTGCCGGCTGCGCCTCCGGGGCCTCGGGGTTCGGCAGGCGCGAGCGCTGGAACTCGCGCCGAAACTCCGCGAACCGGCGCTTCGCGTCGTCCTCCAGCACGTAGAACGTCCACGGCTCCGTGACGCGGTGGTTGGCCACCCACACCGCGGCGTCGAGCCACTTCTCGATCAGGGCGCGCGGGACCGGCTCCGGCTTCATGCGCGTGATGCTGCGCCGGTTCCGGATGACGCGCAGGACGGCCTCGCTGGCGCCGTGGTCTGTCGACACAGGGTCCTCCCGTGGGCGGGCGGTCGCGTTCCGTGTACGGTGCGATGTTGCTAGGCGGTGGTCGGCTGCACCCGCATGTGGTTGAGATGCTGCTTGACGATCGGTTCGAGCTCTTCCCACTCGATGGCCGTCTGGCGCCCGGCATCGAACTCGTGCAGCATCCAGTCGTGGATCTCCTGGAGGCCGGGGTCGTCCTTCGCGGGCTCGATGCCCATGTGCTGTTTGATCAGGAAGATCAGGCCGGCCACGCCGGAGTCCTTGGTCAGGGACACCTCGAGCGGCCGTCCGAGGAGGGTGGGCACGTCGAACGGCGCGTACATCCACCAGAACTTGTTCAACCCGTCGGCGTGGATGCCCGCGCGCGTGCGGTGGGCGTCGCGGCCGTAGAGCGGGTACTTGGCCGGCAGCGGCTCGCCCATCTCCACGTACAGCGTCGCGAGGCCGTTGAGCGCGGTGAAGTCGGGCCGCGCCTTCGGGAAATAGCCCATGCCGATCAGGTGCAGCAGGACCTGCTCGAGCGGCGCGTTGCCGGTGCGCTCGCCCTTGCCGAGGCAGGTGCCGTTGATCGCCCCGCAGCCCTCGCGGACCGCGCTCAGGCAGTTCGCGACCACAAGACCGGTGTCGTTGTGGGGGTGGAACTCGAGGTCCTCCGGGTGGAGCCCGATCTTGCGAAGCTCCCGGAAGATCTGCGGCACGCTGCGCGGGAGCGCGACGTCGTCGTACGGCAACCCGAGCCCCATCGTGTCGCAGACGCGAAACTTCGGCCGCCGGGCCGGCCCGTACGGGGCCGCCGTGTCCATGACCGTCTCGATGAACGCGAGCATGAAGTCCATCGAGGCCCGCGTCGCGTCCTCGAGGTGCAGCCTCGGACGGATTCCCGCATCCAGCGTGATCTTGACGGCATCGAGGTACGTGTGGGCGGCCTGGACGCGGCCGCCGGGCTTGAATTTGTGGAACGTGTGATAGTCGGAGGCGGACGCCAGCATGCCCGTCTCGCGCACGCCGAGCGTCTTGATCAGCTCAACGTCCTTCACCGACGCGCGGATCCACGTCGTGGGTTCGATGGGGGCGCCGCTCCGGTACCGCTCAAGTGCGCCTTGCAGCGCCGCGCGGTCGGACCCGCGGTAAACGAAGAACTCGGCCTGGCGAATCGCGCCCGAGTTTCCCGTGAACTGGCACAGCAGATCGTAGATCCGAAGCCCTTGGTCCGTCGTCAGCGGGAGTCCGCCCTGCTGGCCGTCGCGGTGCGTCGTCTCGGTCGTCCAGGCCTCCGCGGGCAGCGTCGCCGGCCGTTGCGTCCACAGATACTGCGGGAAGTCGTCCCGCGGGTAGCTCTCGAGGAAATAATCCGGCGCCTGCGGATCGGTGATCTTCGCCACGACACCCTCCTCGTCGCCGGCCGGTGTATCCGGCCGCACTCCCCGCGCGAGCGGCCTGCCAACCGCGCCGCGTCACATCTGTAGTATAGCGCCGGGCCCCCGCCGCCGCCAGGTGCGCCGATCAGTCCGCCGCCATTGCGTCGCCACCCGGCTGCGGGCGCCGCACGCCGCGCAGCACCAGCGAGAGCGGGAGGCACGCGAAGAGCACGATCGCGATGATGGCGAACACATAGTCGTATGCGACGACCTGGGACTGCTGGCTGATCAGGGCCTGGAGCGCCGCGAGCGCCCGCCAGTGCGCGGTGGTGGGATCGCTTCCCCGCGCCACGAACCCGGCCTGGAATGTCTGCCACCAGCGCATGAAGGTCGGGTTGTACGGCGAGGCGTACCGGACGAGCGCGGCGCTGGCGGTCTGAATCTTGTGGTCCAGTAGCGTGACCACGATCGCGGTCCCGAAGCTGCCACCGAGTTGCCGGACCAGGTTGTAGAGGCCGGCGGCGCTCTGCATCTGCGCCCGTGGGATTGCCGAGAGCGTCGCCGTGGACAGGGGCACGAACATGAACGCAAACCCGATGCCCTGCAGGACCTGCGGGACGAGGATCTGCAGCTCCGGCGTCGACAGGTTGAACCGGGCCATGAGCAGGCCGGACGCGCCGCTCAGCACCAGCGCGAACGGCAACATCAAGGCCGCGCCGAGGCGATTATAGAGGAGGCCGGCGATCGGCATCATGAAGACCATGGTGAGAGAGCGCGGCATCAGCGTGAGCCCCGCGCGGGTCGCGCTGTAGCCCAGCAGGTTCTGTAAGAACAACGGGAGCAGCAACAGGCTGCCGAACAGCGCGAGCCCCAGGATGCCGATGATCATCGACCCGGAGGCGAACGACACGTTCCGCAGAATGCGCAGGTTGACCGCGGGATCGGGCACCCGGAGCTCCCACGCGATAAACGCCGCAAGGGCGAGCGCGGCGACCACGGCGAGGACGACGATGAACGAGCTCTGGAACCACCCGTCCGTCTCGCCCTCCTCGAGCATGATCTGCAGCGCCGCGAGCCCGACCGACATGAGCGCGATCCCGATCCCGTCGATCTTCCGGAGCCCTCGCGCCCGCATGTACGGGGGATCTACGACGAACAGGTAGCCCATGATCAGCCCGAGGATGCCGATCGGGAGGTTCACGAAGAAGATCCACGGCCACGAGAGGTTGTCCGTCAGCCAGCCGCCGAGCGTGGGCCCGACCGCCGGTCCGAGCAGCACGATCATGCCGTACAGCCCCATCGCCTGTGCCTGTTGGGACCCCGGGAACGTCTCCCGCATGATCGCCTGCGCCGTCGGCTGCAGCGCGCCCCCGCCGAGCCCCTGCAGCACCCGAAACGCGATCAGCTGGCCGAGGTTCCGTGACAGCCCGCAGAGCACCGACGCGATCGTGAAGATGGCTACCGCGAGCAGGTACATGTTCCGGCGGCCGAGGACTGAGGCGACCCAGGCGGTGAGCGGCATGATGATCACGAGCGAGATCAGGTAGGACGTGATGACCCACGTGACCTCCTGCGTCGTGACCCCGTACGTGGACTGAATGTGCGCGAGCGCGACGTTGACGACGCTCGTGTCGATTGCGCCCATCATCGACCCGAACAGCACCGAGGCCGTGACCAGCCAGCGGTTCGCGCCGGCCGGCTGGTCACGGCCGCCGATAGTCGAGACGAGTGTTGCGCTCACGGGTCCGGCGTTGTCGTCTGATCGACGTGGCGCGTGTCGATCGTCACCTCTGCCGACAGGCCGATAGGCAGCTGCCGCCCGGCCGGAAACTCCGAGGGGTCCAGCGCGATCCACACGGGCACGAGCTGGACGACCTTGACGAAGTTGCCGGTCGCGTTGTCGGGCGGGAGGAGTGCCGTGGTCGATCCGGTGGTCGCGGTGATGCTGACCACGTGCCCGTGGAACACCTTGCCGCGGTAGGTGTCCACCGTAACCCTGACAGGGTTGCCGGGGCGTACGTTGCCGAGCTGGGTCTCCTTGACGTTCGCCACCACCCACAGACGGTGGTCGATGGTCACGGCCAGCAGTGGCTGGTTCGTCTGCACGACC
The DNA here is from genome assembly GCA_035295165.1 of bacterium. Taxonomy (NCBI): domain Bacteria; species bacterium. The sequence continues at coordinate 49,804 of DATGJN010000066.1, read as the reverse complement.
GAGCCGATCTGCACCGTGCGGTTCGTCACCCAGCCGTCGGCGGGCGCCCGGATGCGCGTCCGGTCGAGGTTGACCTGCGCCGTCCTGACCTGTTCGGCCGCCTGCGCCGCCTGCGCCTGCGCGACGGCGAGCTGCTCCGCGCGCTGTCGGACGAGCGCGTCGCCCGCCTGGGCCTGTTGGACGTTCGCCTGGGCCTGGGTGATCTGCCCCCGGTTGATCGCGATCGTGTTCTGCGTGACCGTGACCTGCTGGCGGTTCGCCTGAGCCGATGCGAGGCTTGCCCGCGCCTGGCGGAGGCTGTCCTCCGCGGCCCGCATCTGCGCCAGCGCGGTCTCGTACGCGGCCGTGTCACTGTCCACCTGTTGCTGCGCGATCGCCCCCTGCGTCAGGAGCTGGCGATCGCGGTTGAGCGTCTTGCTGGCCGTGTCATAGTTGGCTCTGGACGACTGCACGTTGGCCTGGGCGGTCGTGACGCCCGCCTGCGCCTGCTCGACCTGTGCGGCGGTCGTCTGCTCGACCATCTGCAGTTGCGCGATCGACTGCGGCAGGCTCGGCACGGTGGCGGCGAGCGCACCGCGCGCCGACGACACGCCGGTGGTGTACTGCTGTTCCTGAGCCGTCAGCGCGGCCTGGGCGGCGTTGACCTGGGCCTCGTCGGCCGCGAGGTTCGCGCGCGCCTGATTGAGCGCCAGCCGATAGTCGGTGGGATCGAGCTCCACCAGCACCGTGCCGGTCTTCACATACTCGTTGTCCGACACGTCAATCTTGACTACCGTGCCCGCGACCTGCGAGCTCACGGGAGCGACGTCCCCCGAGGTCTGCGCGTTGTCCGTCCTGACGAGGCCGATGTTGTTCCGCCAGTAGACGACCGCCGCCACCACGATCAACAGCACCACCCCGGCGGCGATCGGCAGTGCCAGACCGCGCGCGCTGCTGCGGGGGGACGGCTCCGCCCGCGGGGGCGCCTGGCGCCCGTTGCCGTCTCGGGGTTGGGATCCGGCCTGAACCCGCACGGCGTCGCCGGACGACGTCGATTGCATGCCGGGACCGGTGGCCTCCCCCGCCTCCGTGCCGGTTCGGGTAGGTGCGTCGCTCATGATTTCTCCCTCGCGTGACCGCGTGCGTCTGGGTCGTCGTCCGACTGGTGCTCCGCCAGCTCGCGAAGCAACTGCTCATGCCGCGTGCTCAACCTGGCGAGGCTCTGCTCCACTTCCTCATGGAGCTTGGCGAGCCGAGCCATGCGTTCGTTGATGATGCGCACCCGGGTCTGGGCCAGGCTGGTCGCCTGTTGGACGAGCCCCAGGCGCGTCGCCGGATCCGTTGCCTGCTCGTAGGCCTGGCGCAGCTCGGCGCGCGCCGCGTCCGCCTGCAGCGTCTCTTTGATCTCCGCCAACGAAAAGCCGAGCAGCGTCTGCAACTCCTTGATCCGGAGCAGTTGCGCGATCTCGGTGTCGGTGAACAATCGGAACCCGCCGGCCGTGCGCCCGGATGGAGAGAGGAGACCCATCTCCTCGTAGTACCGGATTGCGCGGGGCGTCAGGCCGGTGCGCCGGACGATTTCCTCCATGCGGTAACTTGCAGGAGCGTCTGCCACCGCCTCCGGCCGTTCGACTCCGTTGGTGCCCGGCGGGCTAGATGCTTCCTCTATGCCGCTCATGTGGACGTTCCTTTCTCTCGCTACGAGATCTGTACGAGCTTCCCTTAACGTGGGACAAACAATCGGATCATAACACACTTTTCCGTGAGCGTCACATTTCGGCGCGCTTGTTGCCGAGGTGAGGGGACCGCCTTCCAATGGGCTCCAACACCATCTATTACGTAAACGGTAGTTATCGCTGCGGGCGTCCCGGAATGGGAAGGTCAACTATTGCATCGAACCTTCCGCTCATTGTCCGCGTTCTTCCCGGCCAGCTTGATCACGCTCGTCGTGGGACTTCTCTAGAGTTTCTGTTGCTAATCAAGAAACACGGCCGGCCGCCCGACAAAACCCAGTTGGGAGGCGGAACAAGCAAGCGTGTGGTCGATTCCGGGTATCCCGACCGTCATCACGTTCAGGCTGGCAGCCGGTCCACACCGACGACAGCCTCCGCCCACAGGCGGACGCTCTCGTACATACGGGACAACTTCGGAAGGATGCTGGTCTTGCGATTGGCCGGCCGAGTGACACGCTCGACCATTCTGCTGTCAACGTGGCGATCGCGCAGGCGGCTCGTCGACACGGACAGTCGCACACGCAGACCGAAGTGGCGCGCTGCCACGTCATCTGCGATCGGCCGAACGGCGCGAAGGTGTACGCCGAGCAGCCACTCGTCAAGAGCCGCAGTTGCCGGCGCGGCGGACGAGCAGGTGCGGGCCGAGTCATTCTCGGTGCGACCGCCCTCGAAGCCGGCGATTCGGACGGTGTATGCCGGCATCTGTAGTACGTCGACGACTGTGCGCGGTCGGGTTCGGCGATGATGCCGAAACTCGTCAAGGCGTTGTGGCAGTCGCGGGAGGAGGCGTTCCAGGGCGCGCCGCGCGGTCGGACGGTACGACGTGGAAGTGGTTGTCTTGCGAATCTCGAGACTCGTGACGCCGGTGCGCTCGACGCACAGGGTGGCGCTGGCAGGTCGACCCGAACACGGGTTCGCATCGGCGCGGGATGCAGGTTGCAGGCGTGTGCCCCTCGGGTATAGAATCGTCGGTACCGCTCCGCGGTATCATCGAGCCCACCACTTGGGGGGACCGAGCGTGCGACCGACTTGGAGAGGCTACATCAGCTTCGGCCTGGTGACGATTCCGGTCAAGCTCTACACTGCCACGGAGCAAAAAGACGTCCGCTTCCGTTTGCTGCACACCGAGTGTCACACGCCGATCAAGAATCAGCGGTTTTGCCCCCACTGCGACCGCACCATTGAGTGGGCCGATGTCGTCCGGGGCTACGAGGTCAGCAAGAATCGCTTCGTGGTCGTGACGGATGAAGAGATCGAGAAGATCCCGATGGACACGACGGGGAACGTCAACATCGCCGGCTTCGTCGAGCTGCAGGAGATCGATCCGATCTACTATGAACGCTCGTACTACGTGGTGCCGGACGAAGGAGGAGCCAAGGCGTTTCTGCTCCTCGGAGAGGCGCTGCGCGAGGTCAACCGTGTGGCCGTGGGCAAGGTCGTGATCCGGGAGAAGGAACAGTTAGTCTCGCTGCGCCCCTACGACGGCGCGCTCGTGATGAGCACGCTGTACTATGCGGACGAGGTCCGCGCCCTGTCGGGTCTGGACGAACTGCCGGTTGAGGCGAAGGTGCACCCCAACGAGCGGAAGATGGCGGTGCAGCTCGTCGAGAACCTCGCGATGGAGTTTCAGGTCGAAGAGTTCCGCGACGAGTACCGAGACGCTCTCCTCGCGATGATCGAGGCGAAGGGCAAGGGCGAAGAGGTCGCCTCACCCAAGGAGGCGGCGGCCCCGGGCAAGGTCGTGGACCTGATGGAGGCGCTCAAGCGGAGCGTCGAGATGGCGCAGGATCGCAGGCGGCCATCCGGAGCGTCCAAGGCGGGGCGCCCCGCCGCGCCGCAGCGGCGCGCCGCCGGCGGCATGCACGAGCGACCGCGCTGACGAACCAGAGGACCGGCGGCCCCGCGGGGCCGCCGGTCCTCTCACCAGTCGACGTTACGGTGTGGCGCTACTTCCACGTGGCGTAGATGGCCGCCCACTTTTCGTTCGGGGTCACCGTGACGCCCTGGAGGTGGCTGCTCGTCACCATGTAGAAGTCCTGGCTCCACAGGAAGATCCACGGAGCGTCCTTCCAGATCATCTGCTGCGCGTCCTTGTAGATCGCCTGGCGCTTCGCCGCGTCCGTCACGGTCTGCCCATCCAAGAGCAGCTTGTCCACCTGCGGGTCCTTATAGAACGTCGGCGCCAGCCCTCCGGGCGGCCACTGTCCGGAGTAGAACTGCCCGTACAGCTCGCCGTCGGCGTCGAGGTACTGTGTCGCCCAGCCCAGGATGAACATCTGCAGCGGGGTCTGGGCGAGCGGCGTCAGCATCAGGTGCACGTAGGTCGGCCAGTCGGACGTGCTGACGTTGGCGTGGATGCCCACATTCGATAGCTGTGCGGCGACGGCCTGGGCGAACTGATAGTCCTGAATGTACCGTCCGGTCGGCGTGCGGAAGTCGACCGTGAACCCCTGCGGGAAGCCCGCCTCCGAGAGCAGCTTCTTCGCCTCAACGGGGTTGAACGGCCAGCCGCCCGGCTGCAGACGCGTGTAGCCAAAGAGCGCCGGCGTCGTGGGGGACTCCAGCACGTGGCCGAGCCCGAACAGGACGCTGTGGATGATCGCGTCCTTGTTGATCGCGAAGTTCATCGCCTGCCGGACCCGGGGATCCTTGAACGCGCCCCACTGGTTGTTGAGCCCGATGAACACGTCGCGGTCGCTCGGACCGGACACGACCACGAGCGACGTGTCTTTCCGGAGCGCGGGGATGTCGGGCGCCGGCGGCTCAAACGCCATCTGCACGTCTCCTGCGCGCAGCATCGTCTCGCGCGTCCCGGCGTTCGGCACGACCCGGAAGATCACCGTGTCGAAGTACGGCTTCCTCCCCCAGTAGTTGGGGTTCTTGATGAGCGTGATGTGATCGCCGTGGACCCACTCCTTGAAGACGTACGGTCCCGAACCGGCGTCGGACGGGCCGAGCGGGAGCTTGTCGTTGCCGAGCTTCTTCACGGCGGTCGGCGACAGCATCTCGCCGGGCCCGGCGGCGAGCCGTCCGAGCAGCGTGGGGCTCGTCTTCTTGAGGTGCAGCACCACCGTGGACGGGTCGGGCGTGTCGATGCGGGTTGCGTCGATGTCGGTGAAGTAGTACCGGTTGGGATTGCGCACCGCCGGATCGAGCAACCGCTGGATGTTGAACTTCACCGCGTCGGCGTTGAAGTCGGTCCCGTCCTGGAACTTCACGCCCTGGCGCAGCTTGAACGTGTACGTCAGGCCGTCGGGGCTGACCGTCCACGATGTGGCGAGCTGGGGCGTGAGCTTCGTGTACTGCGGTTGTCCCGTCTGCACGCCCGAGCGCTCGTCGTTCGGCCAGAGCAGCGAGTCGAACATGTAGTCTACGATGTTCGAGATCGTGGTCGTGGTCTGACCGGCAGGGTCGAGCGTGTCGGCATCGATGCCGATGGCAACCGTCAGTGTGGTCGGCGCCGCGGCATGGCCGCCGCGAGGAACGGTGAAGAGCGTCAGGGCGACGACGCAGGCGATCAGCAACGCAACGGTAGGGCGTAAGGCCCATCGGTTCATGCGGCTTCCCCCTCCTTACGACTCGTGTTCCGCGGCGGGTCGTTTTTGGTGATTTCCTCGCACCCCGCTGCGCGAGGATTCTTAGGTACGCTCTGCGCGAGAGGAAATCCTCCGGCCCTGGCACCATCTGATCCCAGGCCCGCGCGCCCGGATGTCTGTGACATCTTACGCGCTCCCGCCGTCGGCGGTTCCCTGCCGGCGGCCCGCGGGAAGCCAGCGCAACAGGCCCCCGCGCACTCGATCGATACCATTTGTTCCATGCCACACGGGCGGAACTGTTGCGCGCGCTCGGGCGGACCGCGGAGGCCAGGGAGGCCGATTTGCGTGCAAGCGCCCTGACGGCCAACCCCGCGGAACGGGCGTTGCTCCAAGCGCGGATCGGGCCGGATGAGGAGCGCGAGGCGGTTGCGCCACCGTGAGCGCGCTCGCGGCGACGCGACATCGAGTCCGGACTAGGCAGCGCGGGACTGCCGAAGTAGAATAGGGGCGGTCCGGCGCGGAGGGGTGCGAGAGCCTGGCTGAATCGGGCGGTCTCGAAAACCGCTATACCCGCAAGGGTATCGGGAGTTCAAATCTCCCCCCCTCCGCCAAACTGAGGAGCAACCCCTCCGGCGATCGAACGTGCCCAATAGCGATCGCATGTACTTCACTATTTGGGCAGTCGCTTGGGAACCTCCGACCCGATGCCGCCGTTGTTGTAGGCGCTAGGGTGGTCGAGGATGGTGGGTGATCGCATCGCGTTTGATCACCCGGGTCTCAGGGATCGATGAATCGGGTATAGCCATACCGTGAGGAAGGAGGCAGCTTCGGCGTGTTCAGACAGCGCATCGCGGAGAATGGCTTCACGGTCATCGAGCGCCGAGTACCCCTCCCGATCATTGGAGTGCGGCGCCTGCGAAAGTATCTCTTGGCCTCCCTCATTGTCGTGATGTTGGGAATGGTCGCGTTAGGGTCTGCTAGGGCGCAGACCAGCGACACGGGAACAATCTACGTCTGGAATCGGTGGGGCGGCGATGCCCTCGTCCAAATCGGAGTCTTCGATGACAGTAGCCCGTATTCCCTAGCCAACTGTACTTTGCATCCTCAAGAGTGGTGCTCGATGGTCGTCCCCGCGGGATCACATACGGTTCGAGCCTACGATGTAAACAGCAAACTGCTCCTGGAAGCGCACGGCGCGGTGAGTGCAGGCGGCTGGGTAAGGTGGTGCGTTTCACCTAACCAACCGCAAGATGCTGAATGCCAGCGCTGGTACAATAGCAAGAGCCCATCACCCTGAGACAAATAGGGGATTTAGCGAGTCGTGATACGCGCCACGCGATAGCTTGCAACGTTTCCTTGGGTTATTGGCGCCTCAAAATTCCATGTTCCGCCCGGTTCGAGGTTCAGCGTGTTGGTCGTCGCGTCCCCAACTTGCGCGCCCGATGCATTATAGAGGCTGATTACCACCTCGACGTACGTCAGGGTCGTCGCGGTGTTGTTCTTCACCGTTCCGGCGATGCACCCATAGGACGAGTCGGTGCAACCGGGATGTGGATGCGTTTCGACGAGCGATACTCGTGCCGAATTTGTTCGCCCCGGGTCTTGTAGATGTATCGCGGGCATTGTCTGCAACACGCTTGTCATCCATTCGTGAAAATGATCGCCGGTCCATGTCCCGCGCATCGTGAGCGCGAATGCGCCGAGTATGATCAACAGAGTGGTCAACAAGCCTTTCATGACTGTACTCCCTCCTGGTTAGAGCCCCTTAGCCTCCTCCCGAAGTCGCGTCTCCGACGCGTTTGTGCCGTTTCTCTGCCTATGCCCAAATCTGCCATTCCCTGGTCCAATTTGCGGTCAAGAAATCGGCCCGGTCGACTACCCCGTGATCCCCTCCAACTTCATCGCGGCTGTACTGTACAGGAGCGTTGTCTTTCACCAATCACCTAAGGCATATTGTGTGCTTTGCTCGGCCAAAGCAGCGTCTCCATCGTATGTTGGGTGTCTTGACGTACGTTTCTTAGTGGGGTGGAAGCCGCCATTTACTTTGAGCGATGATTGCCGGCCGATGGCCACCATATTCCCAGATCATGACAAAAATGGGATTCGACTTGGCGGTTAGCGCGAACCGGAGCGAAGAAGCGGCGAGCACATCGCTTCGAGGTGATCCAATCGGCCGGTACGCTGCTCCACCGCTCGACAATCAACGCGCAGGGCCGCATGAACGATGATGATGACCTCACGCGACTGAAATTGGGGCATTCAGGCGGCAATCCTAGCCTGCCGGTCCACCAGTTCCAGTCAAGGGAAGCGAACGATCTGCCTCCAGAGAATCGATCTGTTGCCTCTTGAGAGGCGACGGGAACGACGGCGTACCTACTTGAGGATTCGTCCGAAGATATAGGTATCCAGGTATCTCCCGGTATCGAGGACAATGCCAGCTTTTCGCCTGCCCTCCAGCTGAAATCCATATCGCGTGGCCAGTCTGATGCTCGCGACGTTCTCAACCGCGATTTCAGCCTCGACCCGCTTGTAGCCTCTGTTTTTTGCCTCTTTCAGAACCGCACCCAACAACTTCGTCGCGATTCCTCGTCCAACATAGTCGTGATGGACCATCCACCCGAGCTCTCCCCTGTGTCTCGTCCTTCCGCGTTCCCTCGCAAAGAAGCCACAGTTCCCAATGATCCTATTCTTCTCGGCAACCGCTACGAACACGATCTCGTTCCTCTTGCGCTCCGAGTAGCGTTTGCGGAAACGCTCGATATCCTTCCTACTTCTGAGTCGCGTTCCAGTATATCCCAAGTGACCTTTTCGAAAACTCTCGTTCCAAGAAACAACGAATCCTTCGGCATCGCCTTTCCGCGCGAACCTAATCGAAATCGATGCTGTCGTCATGAATGCGTCGGCGAATGGGACACGTTCTTGATGTAGTCCGCCTCGACGAGCGCCGCGAGTTTCGCCAGTGACGACCGCCAACCGGCCTCGTTGTCGGCGGTCGACACGCCGCGCGGCAGCCCTTCGTGCACGCCGAGAACATCGGTGCCGCCGTCTGCATCGGCAAGCGTGATCGTGATCGTCATCTCGCCGCGCAGCGCCGGATCTGTCGTCTCGAACTCGACCACTTCGACAACCTGCTCATTCGTCGCGAGCCTCACGAAACGGCCGTGAAACGTGTCGGTGTGCGCGGTCGTCTTGCCGGCCCCGGTCGGCGCGTCGTGCGTGAGCGAGATCCGGAACGAGCCGCCGTCGCGGGGGTCGAACGCATGCACGTGGCTGGTCATACCGCTCGGCACCATCCACGTCGCGACCGCGCGCGCATCGAGAAGCGCGCGATAGACGTTCGCGCGGGGCGCGTTTACGCGGCGGCTGATGCGGGTCGAGTTCATGCTCGAACAGTAGCACGGGTCGTGCGCACAGGCAAGAACGTCGTCGCGAGGCGCGCCCCTGCCCCCTAGATCGTGTGCGAGGTTAGGAGGAGGGGGTGGGCTCGCCGTCTGACTGCCTCCACTCAAGGTGCTGCCGGCCCCATGCTCGAACGGCTTCAATGATGGGACGCAACCGGTTCTCGGTGATTGGAGATGCGATACTCCACTCGTGGCGGGACCTCCGCATACACGGCGCGACAGATCAGGCCCTCGTGCTCCAGACCGCGGAGCGTCGCGGCGAGGACCTTTAGGGAGATGTCGGGCATCAGCCAGCGTAGTTCATTGAAGCGGCGCATGCCGGAATCCAGCCAATACAGGCAAATCAAGCTCCATTTGCCGCCGATGGCGTGCATCGCCGCCGTGAGCGGGCACTTCGTCGGCAGAGACAGCGGCGACAAATCAGCACTGTTGACCGCCCGACGAGTGTCCATACGGTAAACTGGCTTATCCAAAGGTGCATTCTTGATCGGTTACGGCCGTTGCGCAATCGTGCTGGAGGAGGTATTAGCCGTGATCATAGAAATGCGGACCTACAAGATCAAGCCCGGGCTCCGCTCGCGTTTCCTTGAGATATTCCGCTCCAAGTCCATTCCGGCGCACGCAGACATCGGGATGAAGATCTTAGGTCCATTTCTTTCCGTCGAAGACCCCGACACCTTCTTCTTCATGCGCGGTTTTCCCGACATCGCTTCGCGTGAGCCGATGAAAGCGCGGTTCTACGAAGGGGAACTTTGGAAGGGCGAACTGGAAAACATCCTGATGCCGATGATCGAGCAGTACGACGTCGTCGTGGTGGAAGACGCAGACGGTCTGATTCATTGGTAGTAACACCGCCAAGGGGGACGTGACGGGCCTTCTCTCGGTCGAACAGCACGAGCGACGTCTAACCGTCGTCTGGCGCGGAAGGCCGCGAAGGGCCCGGAGGCTCGCGCATGGGCGCGACAGCGCCGCACGGGCGCGGCGAGGAAACGCGACATTCCGCGAACGGATCCTCCTGCGGGCGCGAATGATTCGCCGCCACCCGAAGACGGACGCATTCGCCACGCGTTTGGGAGGTCGCACTTCCCGCTACCGCGAGCATCCACGTACAGCCCCGCCCCGTCACCCAAACTCCGCCGGTTGCCGCCCATCACATTCCTGAGACGTCGGTAAAGAATAGCCCATGAGGAGCGGAGTCCGACGGCTGAGGCGCCGTCAACTCGGGCACGAATGATTCGGTTGTCTCGTCGACGCGCGGAGGCTGCTGTTGATGGTGAACGACATCGACACGTTGCACAGCAACGACGCATCGTACCGAAAGTTCTTTGAGGACGTCCCGATGGGGCTGTTTCGCACCACCCTCGCGGGCACCATTCTCGATGCGAATCCCGCGTTCTTGCACATGTTGAACTATCCGGACCTCGAGGCGCTGACCCGGGGGTGCGCGGCTGACCTGTACGTCGATCCGGGCGCGTGGGCCCGTTGGGTGGCGCTCCTCGAATCGACCGGCGCGGTCACCGATTTTGAAAGCCAGCTCCGGCGGCGCGACGGGGAGGCGATCTGGGTTCGGGCCAGCGCCCGCGTCGTGCGCGACGCCGCCGGTCGGAGTCTGTACGTCGAGGGAGCCGCCGTTGATGTCACGCAGCGGAAAGAGATCGAGAGCGTGCTGGAACGCCGCACGACCGAGGTCGAGGCGTTCCACGATCTCGGTCGGCTGCTGCGCGCGGCCCGCAGCGCGGACGAGATGTACCCGATCATTGTGCAGCAGACGATGCGCCTCCTCGCGAGCCAATACGGGGCGCTCCAGCTCCTCAACGAGGACCGCGACGCGCTCATCCGCGTTTACACCGCCGGCATTCCGTTCGACCAACGGTTCGCCGCCTCGATGGAGGACGAGTGGTCAGGGCACGTGATCAAGGTCGGCACCCCGTTTGTGAGCGGCGTGCCGATGAGAGAGACGGTCTCCGCGTCGGCGGACGGCGTTCGCGATCACGAGGTCGGGCCGGTCGCCGTCGTGCCCGTGCGCTCCGAGGATGAAATCATCGGGACGATCGAGCTGGGCCGCTCGACCACCCGCGGCAGCCACCCGTACACCGACGGCGAGGTGCGGCTGATGGAGAGCGTCGCGGAGATCGCCGGAACGGCGATCCGCCGGGCCGATCTCAACTACCACCTCGAGCAATCGTACCTCGACATGGTGCGCGCGCTGGCCCGCGCGGCCGACGCCAGGGACCGCTACGCGGCGGATCACAGCGAGCGGATCGCGTCCCGGGCCGCCGCGATCGCCCAGGCGCTCGGGTGCGAAGATCAGCAGGTGCGGGACATTCGCTGGGCCGGCCTCCTGCACGACATCGGGAAACTCGGCGTCCCCGACAGCATCCTCCAGAAGCCGGGGCCGCTCACGGAGGCCGAGTGGAGCATCATCCGGCAACACCCGTCCATCGGTGAGGACATCTTGCGGCCCGTCGACCGGATGCGGCACGTGGCGACCCTGGTCCGGCACCACCAGGAGCGCTGGGACGGGACGGGCTATCCCGACGGGCTCCGGGGCGAGGACATCCCGTTGGGCGCGCGGATCCTGGCGGTGGCCGACGCGTGCGGCGCCATCACGGACGGCCGAGGCCCCCGGGCGGGCCGCAGCTTGGATGACGCGATCACGGAGATCCGCCGGTGCGCCGGGACGCAGTTCGATCCGAACGTGGTCGACGCGTTTTGCCGGTTGGCCGGAGAGGGGCGCATCGACGGTCCCGCGGCCGACGGCGAGGAGTCAAGACCCGGGAGCTCGGTGACGCCGCCGCGGGAGACCGCGATCGCGCGGTCGCTCTCCCACGCGGAGCGCGTCGGGCGCATCATTCCCGCGATGGCCGACGTGGCGAAACGGCTGCTGCGCCCGCTCGATCTGGCGGTCGTCCTCGACGAGATCCTGGGGCAGATCGAAGAGATCTTCGGCTATCCGGCGTGCGCCGTGTGGTTTGCCGATGCCGAGACCCAGGAGCTGTACGTGACGGCGCAGCGGGGCTACGATCCGGAGGCGGTGAAGGATTTCCGGCTGCGAATCGGAGACGGGATCGCGGGCTGGGTCGCCAAGCACGAACGCGCCTACTACGCGCCGGACGTGGCCACGGATCCGATGTACGTGCCGGGTCCGGTCGGTGCGCGCTCCCTCGTCGTCTATCCGCTCGTGGTCGAGAGTCGAGCGATCGGGGTCTTGACCGTCGCGAGCCCCAACGTCGACGCGTTCCCCAAAGACATTCGCGCGTTCCTCGACGCGTTTGCCGCGCTCGCCGCGCTCGCGATCCTCCGCGCGCAGCGGGACGCCGACCTGCACCGACTCGCCCTGACCGACGCGCTGACCGGGTTGGGCAACCGCCGCGCGCTGTGGGACGCGCTGGAGCGGGAGATCGCACGGGCGCGGCGAAACCGCCACCCGGTGTCCGTCGCCCTCGTGGAGATCGACGCGTTCAAGCACATCAACGACCGCTTCGGACACCTGCAGGGGGACGTGGCGCTGCGCAAGATGGCCGACGTGCTGCGGACGCGAACGCGAGCGACGGATCTGTCTGCACGGTTCGGGGGCGACGAGTTCGTGCTGCTCCTGCCCGACGTGACGAAGCGCACCGCGGTGCAGGTGGCCGAGCGTATCCGATCCCACGTATCCGAGATCGTGCTCCGGGGCGACGCGCGGCTCACCGTGAGCATCGGGGTGGCGACGATGCCCGAGGACGGGGAGACGGCGGAGGCCGTCGTGGAAGGCGCGGACCGTGCCGCGTACGAGGCCAAACACGCCGGGGGAGACCGCGTGCACTGCGCGTGACCGCCCGGCCGGGAGGGAGCGGGCATGGCGGACGCGTCGTTTCGCATTCTCGGGATCCCCGGGAGCCTGAGACGTCACTCGTTCAACCGCGGTCTGTTGGTCGCGGCGCGGGAGGCGGCGCCTCCCGGCGTGGAAATCGCGATCGCCGATCTCGGCGCGATCCCGCTGTACCACGGCGACGTGGAGGTCGAGGGCCTTCCCCCGGCGGTGCGGGACCTGAAGGTGCAGATCCGCGGCGCCGACGCAGTGCTGATCGCGACGCCTGAATACAACTACTCGTTCCCCGGCGTGCTCAAGAACGCGATTGACTGGGTCTCCCGTCCGCCCCAGGAGAACGTGCTCCGCGCGAAGGCGGCCGCCCTCATGGGCGCGGGCGGCCGGTTCGGCACGGCGCGGGCGCAGCTCGCGCTGCGACAGGTGCTCGTGTTCACGGAGACCTACGTGCTGCCCAAACCCGAGCTCTACGTGCCGCATGCGCACGAGAGCTTCGATGCCGAGGGCCGGTTGACCGATCCGCAGGTGCGCGAGCAGCTCGCGTCGCTCATCACCGCGCTCGTCCGGTGGACACGCGCGGTGTCGGAGTTCGGCCGCGGGCGATAACGCGTGCCTGCGCGACGCCAAGATCGCGTTGCGCGCGCCGCGTCGCCGTGCGCGTCTTGACGAGTCGAACACCCACCCGTATACTGCATTCAAACTTCATACCGTGCTGGATGGGTGCTCCCGGTTCGCCGGGAGTAAAAGGGAAGTCCGGTGCGCGATCCAACGGGCGCGTGCGAAACGTGTCCGCGGAGCGCAACGCCGGCGCGGTCCCGCCACTGTAACGGGGAGTCGCTTCGCCGAGCCACTGGCTTGTCTGGGAAGGCGCGAAGCGGTGACGATCCGGAGCCAGGAAACCTGCCCACCCAGCTGCGTACGGCGACCTTCGGCCGAAAGGTAAGTACGCCCGCGGCACTCCTGCCGTGCTGGTCCCCGTGTCTTAGTGTGGGGACTTTTTTTGTTGCAGGGTGTGCCGCGAACGGGGGGGAAGAGGGATGTTCGTCCGTCATGTGCGCGCGCTCGGCTGTTCGCTCCTTCTGGTCGTTGCCATTCCGCTGCTCACGGCCGTACGCGGGCCTGCGCAGGAGGCCCCGCCCGGACCGCCAACGTTCCAACTGCCCGACATTGAGGTCGCAGGGAAGCGCCCGCAGCTGCCGTCCACGACGCCCGCGTCCGTCAGCGTGATCACCTCGGACGAGATCGCCGCGATGGGCGCCCTTACCGTCGCGGACGTGCTTCGCGTGCTCCCCGAAGTGTTTGTCAAGAGCTCCGGTGGGCCCGGTGCGCTCACGACGGTCAGCATCCGCGGCGAGGCGTCGACGCGGGTGCTGGTGCTCGTGGACGGCGTCCCGCTCAACCGGCCCGATCAGCAGTCGGTCGATCTCAGCACGCTGCCGATCCAGAACGTGGAACGCGTCGAAGTCTTGCGGGGCCCGTTCTCGGCCCTGTATGGGAGCTCCGCGCTCGGCGGCGTGGTCAACATCGTGACCCGGACGGCGCCGCAGACGTCGGTGTCGTCACGAGTGGGATCGTTCGGCGAGAGCGCGAACGTCGTCTCCGCCGGCGGCGCGATCGCGAATCTCACGTATCTCGTGCAGGGGATTCTCACCGGCAGCACGGGGTTCGCCACCGACAACGACTACAGCAACTCGACTGTGACGGCGAAGCTCCACTGGACCATGGGCGACGACGCCGGACTGACGCTCACGGTCAACCGGTTCTGGCACGCGGTCGGCACCCCCGGCGCCCTGCCGGCGAGTACCCAGGACCCGAACGCGCGTACGCTCGAAGGGCGGACGCTCGTCGACCTCGCGTGGCACAGCGGCAAGGCGGACGGTCCGGGCACCCTCCTTCGGGTCTACACGCTCGACGACGACATCTCGTTCATCTCGCCGAGCCTCGGCGGCGTCTTCACCCCCTTCGCGTTTCGGTCGGACGACGTGGCCCATGTGTGGGGCGCGCAGGCGCAGGTCGTGCTCGCGCCGCTGCCGGGCCATCTCCTCACGCTCGGCGCCGACTACCAGGGGCAGGCCACGGCGCATACCGACAACTTCCCGACCGCGTTCGGGAACACCGACACAGACCTCGGGCTGTACGTGCAGGACGATTGGCAGATCGGCCCGCGCGTCCTGCTGTCGGCGGGCGTCCGCGGGGACGTCTTTCAACTCTACGGCACGCAGGTGGATCCGCGGGCCGGCGTCGTCGTGCTGTTGAGCGACCGGCTGGCGCTGCGGGTGGGGGCCGGCCGGTCGTTTCGGGCGCCGAGCTTCGACGAACTCGCGCCCTCCTTCGGCGGCAACCCCAACCTGCAGCCCGAGACGGCGTCGTCGTACGACGCGGGAGTGGCGTACACGCTTGCGCCGGGGCTCACGCTCGCCGTGACCGGATACTACACGGACGCCACGAACCTGATCACGTCCGCGCCGCCCAATTTCGCGCCGATGAACGTCGGCCACGCGATCGTCTCCGGCGGCTCGATCGAACTCGTCGGCCGGATCAGCGACCAGTGGTTCATCCGGGCGAACTACACCGACCAGGACGCCCGGGACGCGAACACGAACCTCGACGTTGTGTACGCGCCGCGTCAGCTGGCCAACCTCGAGGTGACCTACGCCGCTTCTCCGGCGACGCGCGTGAACGTCATCCTTAGTTACGTCGGCGATCGGTTCAACGACCCGGCGAACACGCAGCTGGTTCCCGGATACTGGCTGACCTCGCTCACCGTCACGCAGCAGCTCGGCAACGGGTTCGCGCTGCAGGGCGGTGTCGCCAACCTGTTCAATGTTCCGTACCAGACGACGCTCGGCTTCCCGGAACCCGGCACGACCTACTTCATCGGCGCCACGAAGAGCTTCTGACGATGAGCCCCGTCGGGATGGATCTGTGCGCAGCGGCCCCGTGATCGCGGCCGCCCTCGCCGCGGCGCTCGCGGCTGGAGCGGGTGCTGCGGTGTGGCGGCACGCTGGCGTCCCGATCCTGCCTTTCACGGGCGCAACACCGGTCCCCCGGACCTCGAGCGATGCGCCCGGGCCGACCGCGCAACAGGAGGGCGACCGTCCGGCGGCGGGCAAGGCGACGGCGTCCTCGCCGCGTCAGGTCAAGGAGGTAATCCGCCGCCCGTCCGTGTCCGCACCGACGCGCCCGGCGGGCTCGCGTCGGCCCGCGGAGCAACACGGGACCGTGCGTTCCACGCAGCCGACCCCACCGGTCGGGGCGCGGGGGCAGCCGTCCGCGCCGCAGACCGCACGTCAGGCGACTCCGCCGGACTCCGGAGGTTCCGGGGGCGCGCGCGCCCCGTCCCAACCAGCCGCCGGCCCGGTGGCGAACTCAACGGCCCAGTCGGGAGCCCCGGGATCGTCCGGCTCCGGGGCTGCGGGCGGAGCGGAAGGGACCGGGAGCGGAACCGGCGTGAGCGCGACCGGATCCGCTTCGGCCGGCGCGCGGGAGGATGCGAGCCGTCCCGCCGCACGCGCGCCGATCCTCACCCCTCCGCGGGTGATCTCGACCGGGACGATGGCGTATCCCGGGGACGCCTTCCGGTTCACGGTGCGGCGGCAGGATCTCGGAGCGGCGCTTTCGGTCGTAGGGACGGAGGGGACGGTGGCGCTTCGCGTGCTCGTGCTTGCCGACGGCACGGTGCGGGAGGTCGACGCCGTGGAGTCCTCGGGCGCTGGGGTCCTCGACCGGTCCGCGATCGAGGCGGTTCGCGGATGGCAGTTTGCGCCGGCGACGCGCGACGGCGCGCCGATCGACGCGTACGTGACGCTGCGGATACGCTACGTGGTGCGCTGAGCGGCGGGCTCGAGCCGGCCGGCGCGGCGTTCGGCGAATCTGGCCGCGTGCCCGTAGATGGCGAAGAGCGCGAGCGAGTAGCCCACGTCACTGAGCACGGTGTTGCGGAAGAACGGGATCGCGGCGACGTACGACGCCACGAGCCCGGCGGGCGTATGCGGATACAGCGGTCCCAGCCACTCGCCGAAGTTGGTCACAACATAGAAGATGACCGAGGCCGCGACCGAGAACGCGACGACCCGCCCCGCGGGACGGCGCCCCCGCAGCGCGCGTCCGAGCAGCGCGATCAGCACATAGCTCCCGTACACCCAGCCGATCCCCGGGTAGAAGCCCAGCACCGCGTCGGACAACACGAGGGCGGCCAAGGGGACCGCCAGGCCGAGCGCCCCGGGAAGCACGGCACCGCCGAACAGCGCCAGGGCATCGATCGGCGCGAAGTTCCACGGGTGCGGCACGATCCTGAGCACGGCGCCCGCCGCGATGAGCGCGTACGGGAGCGTACCGAGCCAGGCTGCGTCGCGGCGTTGTGGTCCTGCAGGCTTCATGCGCACAGGGGTTCTCCCAGGCGCGGGGCGAATCCTTCGCGGGGAGGACGGGGTCCGGCACACGGATGGGCGCCCCGGCGCGCACACTCAGTTCAATCATGTCCTTTGTCTGCGTGATCACGGATCATACCTATGCGACGCTCGAGCCCGAGGAACGGGTGCTGCTGCCGCTCGGCGTGAAGATCGTCGTCGCGGAGTCGCACCATCGGGCGCACCAGCACGCCGCGCTCGCCCAGGCGGACGCCGTGCTGAATCAGCTGCTGCCGATCGATGCCGACGCGATCCGGGGGATGCACCGGTGTCTTGCGATCGTCCGGTACGGCGTCGGGTTCGACACGGTGGATATGGCGGCGGCGACGGAGGCCGGCATCTGCGTGGTGAACGTGCCCGACTACGGCACGCAGGAAGTCGCGCTGCACGCCATCACGCTCCTGTTGGTCGTGCACCGGCGGATCGCGCGGTACGACGGCGATGTGCGAGCGGGCCGGTGGACCCGCGGCCCGGACGTCGTCCCGGCGATCCACCGGCTGGCCGGACGCACGCTCGGCATCGTGGGGCTCGGCCGCATCGGCAAGACGGTCGCGGCGTACGCGGCGCCGTTCGGCCTGCACGTGCTCGCGTACGATCCGTACATCACGCGCAACGCGGCGATCGACGCCGGCGCCGTGCTCGTGGACTATCCGACGCTGCTGCGACAGTCGGATTTCGTCTCGTTCCATACGCCGCTGAACGCGGAAACCCGGCATCTGCTCGGCCCGGCCGAGCTGCGCCTCATGAAGCCGGATGCGGTCGTCGTGAACACGTCCCGCGGTCCCGTGGTGGACACGGGGGCGCTGGCGAGGGCGCTCCGCGAAGGGCGCCTCGCCGGGGCGGCCCTCGACGTGTTCGAGACTGAGCCGCTCGGAGCGGACCACCCGCTCCGGACCGCCCCGAACACGATCCTCACGCCGCACGTCGCGTGGTACAGCGAGGAGGCCCAGCTGACGCTGAAGCGGAGCGCGGCCGAGGAGGTCGCGCGCGTCGCGCGCGGCGAGTGGCCGCGGTCCGTGGTCAACCCGGAAGTGCGCGAGACGGCGCGCCTCCGGCCCAAGGCGTAGCGCTCGCCCCGGGGGAACTCTCCCCATTCTCGCGGCGTTACAATGGAAGGGGAGAGGGGTAGATCGTTTCTGGGTGACCGTGCCATGATGAAATCACTGACGGTGGGCCTTGGGATCCTGACCGTGCTCGCGGTCACGGCGGCGATGACGCCGACGGGGCTTGCGATGCTCGGCGTGCGTCCCTCGCAGGCGACCCCGGCGGTGTCGGTGATCGCCGATCCGCCCCCGCCGCCTGCGCCCGTCAAGGCGCCGGTGGCGCGCGTGGCGGCGCCGATCGCGCACCATGCCGCCGCTCCCCGCTCGGTCGGGGATCGAGTGGTCCGCACCGCCCCGCGTCCTGCGGCCGCCGCGCCGGCTTCGCCGGGGCTCGGGCAGGCCGGTATCGGCCAGGGGTTGGGTCAGATCGCCAACATCGCGAACATCCTGCTGAACCTTCCCCAAGTGCTGTCGCAGTCGCACGGGGGCGCGTCGGTGTCCTCGCCTGCTTCCGGTGGCGGCGGCGATCCTTCGTGGGCGCCCCGGCGGGACTGGCACCAAGACGGTCCCGACAACGCGCCGGGCGACAATCGACACTGAAATAGCTCGGCAGGCGCGTCGCGAGAACTGAGGAGCCGGGCCGCACGCCCGGCTCCCTGTCTGTCGGCGCGGCCGCCGCCGGCAGCTCAGATCGGGCCTCCGCGAAGGGGAGTCGTTCTGGGTGCCCCGGCGACGCGGCACGACATGCTACAATACTGCCGGGGTGATGGCGCGTGGCGCTCGTGTTTACGTTTCCCTGTGGACGGTGCGGCAAGCGGTACAGCGTCTATTATCCCAAGGCGTTCGTCTACTCGGTGTATGGAACCGGGACCCGCGCGCAGGGGGAGCGCGAGGACGCCGAAGAGATCGCGTCCGGGGCCGTAGACGCCGCGCGGAAGCGCGCCGAAACGTTGGGGAACATCTGGCTGGACGTGAGCCAGCAGCCCAAGATCACCTGCACCTGCGGGAAGAACCTCGATCTGAATCTCGCGAATCACCCTCGGGTGCCCGAGCGGAAGCGCGCGGCGTCGGTCCGCCAGACGGGGGTCATCGCATTCCCGAGCGCGCCCAAGCGACCCCCGGCTGCTTCGTCCTGAGCTCCTGAGGCTCCGACGCGACGATCGTCTGCGCTTCGAGGCAGGATCGGCGTCGCCGCTTGTGCGCCGTCAACGCTCCTGGTCAGGGACCGCGGATGCGAGTACCACCAGTCGGGTGATCTTCACGCCGCGCGGGGTCTGCTCCGCCTCGTATTCGACAGGCTCGCCCGGCTCGAGCCGGCGGCGTCCGGCGCGCCTGACGACGCGGCGGTGGACGAAGACGTCGCGTCCCTCGGCGTCGAGCACGAAGCCGTAGCCCATCCGGCTGTCGAACCACTTCACGGTGCCGCGTTCCACAGCCAGCACTATTGGACGGGTTCGTCCCGTCCCCTGGGGACCCCGTCCGCGGAACCGCACCGCCGCACCGCGACCTTCGGCGCCAGTCCGGCCAGGATGAGATCCACCGACCGGGCCACATCCGTGTGAATCACGAGGAGGTCTCGGCGCGAGACCTCCACGACGCACTCGAACGCGGGCGGCTCCGAGCGTTCCAGCGCGGTGTGCCGTTCGGATCCCCGCGCGGCGGCTTCCTCCGGCGACAGGGTCACCGGCCGGGGGCTGCCCACGAGACCGGCGAGGTCGGGGTTGAACACGACGTCGCGAAGGTGGCGTCCGTGCGCGGTGGCGACGAGCTGCACGCCACGCCGCGCGATCGTGCGGATCACCCGGGCCTCCGCTTCGAACCCGATCTCGTCCACGACGATCGCTTCAGCCCCGTGGTTGACGACCGCCTGCAGCAACACGCGCGCCTGCAGCGCGTCCGCGACGCCCGCCTGCGCGGAGTCGGGCAGCGGAATCTGCAGGCGGCGTGCGCCGCCGATCGCGGGGTGCGGGATCTGGCCGTCTCCGCCGATCTCGTTGCTGGTGTCGGCGATCATCGTTCTCCGGCCGAGGTCGCCGGCCAGCATCGCCGCGGCACTTCTCAGCAGCGTGGTCTTGCCGGCGCCGGGCCCGCCGACCACGAGGAGGCTCCGGCGGGCCGCCAGCAGGTCGGCGATCGGGCGCGCCGCGCCGGCGACCGTGCGTCCGGCCCGAAACGTAAAGCCCACGATCTCGTGATACCGGTCCCGAATGCATGCGATCCGGTGCAGCGTCCGCTCGACGCCCGTCCGGTTGTCGTCGCGGAACCGCGTGACGCGTCCGAGGATGTACTGCAGATCGTCGTAGCCAACTTCGCCGGAGAGCGTCACCTCGCGGCAGCCTGTTCGGAGGCGCGCCCGCGGAGGCCGTCCGAGATCCACGACGAGCTCTTCGAGCGCCTCGGTGTCACGTGGGGCGATCTGCGCGACGATCCATGGAGGGACGATCGCGAGCAGCGATTCGATCTCTCCGCCGGGAGGTTCGGGAGTCACAGATTCGTGGTCGGTGCCAGACGGTCGACGCCGGCGAACGACGGTTCGAACGTCAGCGGCAGGCGCGCGTCGCCCGCGTCGTCGGCGGGCGCGAGCGGGAAGAGCGAGAGGACCACCTGCACCGACCGCGCGGCGGGGTTCGGCGCCTCGATCACGCCGGTCTCCGTGGCACCGTGCGGCAGCGCGTCCGGCCGGCTCTGGTCCGCGCTTGCGCGCGCGAGCGCGTATGGGACCAGCCTGCCGTTCACGCGCACCAGCACACTCGTGGGCCGGATCGCAAAATCGCCATCGCCGTGATTCGTGATCTGGTAGCGTATCAGCACACCGTCGGGGAGCCGTGCGACCTGGAACACGGCGGTGACGTCTCCGATGGTCTGGCGCGCTTGAAGCACCGGGGCGCCCGCGGGCCGTTCTGCGATCGGGTCCGGGTGAGCCGGCTCACTCGGACCCGGGGCCGGTGAGGCCGCGCCCTCCGGGCCCGGGCGGCGTCCGGACGGTGTCTCCGGTGTCGGGATCGTCGAACCCGCCGGCGCACGCGATTGCGGCGCCGAGGCCGCGGCCGGCGGCGGCGACGGGCGGGGGGCCGCGGTTGGAGCCCCGGCAACCGGTGGCGGCAGCGCCGCCCGTCCGGACGATGTGGGTGGCGAGGTCGTGCTCGCGGTAGGAGGCGGCACCGCCGCGCCCCGCGCACCGGTGACCACGTACACGAGGTCGGCGGTCCGGAGCCCGGGGCCGACCTCGAGGTCCCACACGGTCGTCAGGTTGCCGAGCCAGACGACCATATTGGTCGCGCCGGAGGAGCCCTGCGGCTGCAAGATAAGATCGTAGACGTCCTGCCCGTGTTTGACTGCGGTGGCGGTGACCAGTCGCGGATCCCCGATGGCGACCGTGTCGATCCGACGATCGGCCCGAAGAACGGTGGCATAGCCGGGTTGCAGCCGAAGCGACGTCCGCGTGCCGGAGCCCGCATATACGGTCAGTGGGGGAGGTTGAGGGCCTGCGGTTGCTGCGGTCGCGGCGAGCGCTAGCCCCAGCGCCAACGCCGCACCCCTGGCGGCGCCGTGCGGCTTCATCCCCGTTCCTTCAGGAACTGCTCCATGCGTTCGGTGCCCCACTGCGAGATGTTGCGTCCCTCCATGAGCAGCTTGCTCTTGAGCCGGCGGATCTTGTCCAGTTCGAGCGGGACCGCGATTGCGGCCAGCATGTTTCGATCGACGCCCTTGAAGAAGCGAAGCCCGCCTGTCGCGGGCGGGCGCGTCCGGTGCGATGCTACCTCATCGTCCACCCAGGTGCGGATGACATCCTGCATCTGCCGTCCTTCGAGAATCAGACGCGCCCGAAACCGGCGGTGCAGTTCTTTGGGAACGTGGATGCCCATCTTCGCCTCGCCACGGGCCCGCGTGTCCCCGCCCGGCCGATCGCCTCGGCCGTCCCGCGCCTTCCCTCGCATCGGCGGCGCTCCTTGGTGTGAGAGTACACCCATCATAACATATGTCATTCCGAACGCCCCCACATCCAAGCGACACCGGGGGGACGCGCGAGGCGGATACGATCGCGCGGCGGCGATCAATGAAATCCGACCGTGGGCCTGACCCGCAGCTTGGTCGCGACCTCGCGGAGCCGCTTCAACATGTGCTCGTGCAGGCGGGCGACCTGCGTGACGATGACCTGAGGGTCCTCGCCGTTTTCGGCGAGGCATTCCATCATGGAACAGAAGAGGGCCTGGGGCAGGCGCGTCGCGCAGTCGAGAGCTTCTTCGACGGTCAGTTTGCCGGAGCGTTCGGCCCCCTTGACCTGAGCCCACAGCTTGTCAAACAACATGCGCGTCTCCCCGGTAAGTCCTGATCGGGCCACCTGCGAGCGCGGATGAACGGTGCCATCAGCCTGTCGGCGTTCAGTCGAGTACATCGTGCCTATGCCGACATCCTACCGACGTCCGACCGTCGGAGCAAGCCACGTCGCAAACTCGCGCAATTCACTCTGCCAACGGGACGATCAGCCAAGCAGCGCATGGGACGCGCCTGTGTGCGTTGAAGTATCATAGTGTCTCGGATCAGACGTGCGCAGCGGGCGGAGTGGATCGCAAGGAGGCGCTGACATGCGCGGGAGCACTAACCTCGTGACTGCGGACTGGTTGGCCGGTCGGCTCGGTGATCCGGCGATCGTGATCGCGGACTGCCGGTTCGACCTCGCAAACCCCGACGCCGGCCGGACCGGGTACATGCGAGAGCATATCCCCGGGGCCGTGTATCTCGACCTCGACACCGACCTGTCGGCCCCGAAGGCCGCCCACGGAGGACGCCATCCTCTCCCGGCGATCGAGTCGCTCGCGCGGCTGTTCGGACGCAACGGCATCGACGGGAGCACGACCGTGATCGCGTACGATGCCCAGAACAACTGCATGGCCGCCAGGCTCTGGTGGATGCTTCGCTACCTTGGGCACGACGCCGTCAGGGTGCTCGACGGCGGCTGGTCCGCGTGGCGGCTCGCGGGCCATCCCACCACCGCCGAGGTGTGCCCGGTCGCCCAACGCGTCTTCGCGCCGCGCGTGCGCGCAGAGATGCTCGTGGACATGGAGGGAGTACGCCGCCGTCTCGGCCGTCGTGACGTTTGCCTGGTCGACTCGCGCGCGCCGGAGCGGTATCGGGGCGAGGTGGAGCCTCTCGACCCCGTCGCGGGTCACATCCCGGGGGCCGTCAATCTGCCGTGGACGGAGAACCAAGACGACCGCGGGATGCTGAAGCCGATCGATGTCCTGCGGGAGCGGTTTGCGGCGATCGGATCGGAGCAGCCGATCGTGTACTGCGGATCGGGTGTCTCGGCGTGTCCGAATCTGCTGGCGATGGATGAGGTCGGGATCGGAAACGCCGTGCTGTATGCAGGCAGTTGGAGCGACTGGTGCTCGTATCCCGAGAACCCGGTGGCCAAGAAGGAATAGCTGTGCTACCCGCGGTCGTGGACCGCCACCCCCCGGATTCTGATTGCGGCCATTCAGGCCAGTCTGGTACACAGGGTCAATACCGGAAGTCAACTTCATGGACCAGGTCGGGCATCCCCACGCCCGGGCACGACGCCCAATACTTCTGAAAAGTGCGAGGCCCTCAGGATGCCTTCCTGGCACTAGGCATCAAGTACCGCACAATTATGACCGAAATGTTTAGTGTAATTCGAAGGAAGGTCTCGTAAATATGAGGTAATTTGACAAGGCTGTTACAACCTCATCATCCATCATCAGTGAGCCCGCCAGGAGGCCATGATCTTGACACTCGGCGAGAAGATTCGAGCGGCTCGGCTTGCCCGGAAACTCACTCAGGAACAGCTTGCCGGTCACGAGTTCACGAAGTCCTACGTCTCCGAGTTGGAGCGCGGAACCCGCACCCCGCGCGTGACGACGCTCAGGGTGCTTGCCCGCCGGCTCAACCGGCCGCTGTCCTACTTCCTCGACGGCGTTCCCGAGGAGCAGGAGTCCGAAGCGTTCCTTGGGATCGGGCTCGTGTATCTTCATGCCGGCGCGCGAATGGAGGCGCAGGCCGCGTTTGAGCGCGCGCTTGAGCTCGCCGCGCAGCAGGAGGACGAGACGCTCGAGGCCCGCATCGAACTTGCCCTGGCCGCGCTCGAGCACGATCTTGGACAGACCGGGCAGGCGTGGAGGAGGATCAACCGCGCCATTCACGTGCTCAGCCACACGGATGACCGGACGTTGTTGGCGAGGGCGCAGACGACGCTCGGCCTCCTGCGGCTGGACGGCCGCGACCCGTCGTCGGCGATCTGGGCGTTCGAGGCGGCGTTGCGGATGGCGGCCGAGCTGCCACAAGATCCCGCGCTGCTCGCCGATCTCCACGTCGGCCTCGCCGAGGCCCATCTGCAGCTTGGGCGGACCGACGACGCCGAGCGGGCGTATCGGGCGGCCCTCGCCGCCGTCGAACCGTTTCGGGATCCATCTCGCGTGGCGGCCCGCCACCTCGCGGTCGCGGCCGCGGCAGGGGGACGGTTCGAGGAGGCGGTCGAGCACGCCGGGAAGGCGCTGGCCGTGCACCACGTCGTCGGGTACAAACGCCGTCTCGCGGACATCCACCAGGCGCTGGGCGAAGCCGACGCGGCCGGCGGAAGGTGGGAGGCCGCGGAAGCGCACTACCGATGGAGCCTGGCGCTGCAGTCCGCGGTGGCCAACTGGCCCGGCGCCGCAGGGGTCCTCGGCGAGATGGCCGAGTCGATGCTCACCCGATCGCTCCCCGAAGGCGCGCGGAGCGTGGGGGAGACGGCGCTGGCGCTCCTCGCGCCCGACGAGGTCCCGCAGGACCAAGGACACAGCCTGCGCGTCCGTGGGGTGATCAACCGGTTGCTGAACCGCCCAGACGATGCGCGTGCAGCCCTTGAGGAGAGCCTCCAGGTGTTTGAGACGGCGGGCCGGTAC
This sequence comes from bacterium, assembly GCA_035295165.1. Taxonomy (NCBI): domain Bacteria; species bacterium. The sequence continues at coordinate 24,993 of DATGJN010000066.1, read as the reverse complement.
CGCGATGCCAGGCTGGTTCGACAGGAGCTCGTGCTGCTGGCGATTGAGACGCGCGACATCGAGGCGGCGAAGCGGCACCTGAAGGCGCTGGAGCAGCCTCGACCGCGCCGGTCGGCGGGCGACCTGTGACGGCGGTCGCGGCTACTTCATCAGCGGGACGGCCTGTTTCGCGAAGTCCTCGACCGACTGCTTCGTCGCCTTGCCGATCAGCTGGTTGTCGAAGTTGTCGACTGAGATCGACGACCACCAGGGACCGACCCAGGTCGTGCCCCCGGTCTGGGTGATCTGCCCCTTGCCCTCGGGCTGGCCGAGGTACTGACCGCCGGCCACGTCCAAGACTTTCCCCTTGAGGTCGACTGTGGCGGACTGTTGCACCACGGTTGCCAGCAGGACGTAGGCGCTGTGGTACTCCCAATTGAACTGGTCAATCTGCCCCATGATGACGTACGCGGCCCCGAGGGATTGCCCGACCTTCTGGGCGTCCGCGATGTCGAGCACGCCCTGCGATTCAACCTTCGCGTCTTGGAGGGCGGCTTCCACCTGCTGCCGCGGGAGCACCCGAATCGAGGATTCGTCCCGCAGGCGTGTGATGAGCCGGTCGGTCACGACTTGGCTCGTGCCGCTCCATCCGTGCACCAGGTCCTCGAAGTCCACCACCGCCACGACCTTGCGGGCGTCCTGCGCAAAGCCTTGCGTGGCCGCGCACAGCACGACGGCGAGTACGCACGCGATCAGTCCGCGCCTCATCACAATCCCCCCAGTTCTCCTTCGGCGGGCGGTCCGTCGGCCGGCCGCCCGAGCGTGCTTCGGCCGGCCCACCCGGGCGCTTGGACTACTGAGTGCACGGCGGCATCGTGAGCACGATGTTGGCGCCGTAGTCGTAGTAGTCGATGGTCGTCGGCTGTCCGCTGCTTTTGTCCGAGACGATTCGCCTGGGCAGCCCGGTTTGCGAACCGACGTAGATCGTGTCCTTGCCGCCGTTCGAGGTGCTGATGTAGGTGTGAACGGGCGTGCCCTCGATGTTCGTGTCGGCGCCGCGCGAGACGTCGATGGTGCCCGATCCCTCGCGCACGGCCTTGTCTGGATCCGGGATCGTAAACGGCTGCCGGGGCGCTGCGACGGTGCACCGCCATCCGGTCGGCGCTCCCGGCATGTCGATCTTCGTGGCGGTCTTGCCGCCTGTGCTGATCATCTCCATGTTGCCGTTCGACGTATGAGCGGTCGTGTGAAAGCCGTTCGGCGGGGTGATCTCTACGACGGCCGTCTGGTTCGCTTCGAACGTAAACTTCATGCGATACCCCGGCAGCGCGAACAGCTTCTTGAAGGAGGCGACCACCTCGTCATAGGCAGCCCGATCGCCTTTGATCGTGACTTCCGCCAGCGCGGGCGCTGCGAGCAAGCACGCTGCGGCGACGGCCGCGGCCGTCCGATGTAGCCACGTGCGCCTTCCTTTCACACCCCACCCCCAGAGTCGGCCATTCCGAATGTAAGTTGTTCCCCAGTTCGCCGAATTTGGGACACATCCTCGGCGCCCGACGGTAGCGGCTGTTCAGTTTTGCGTCGGCGGGACCGCCGGCAACCGTCGGCGGGCGTTGGGGGAGAAGCCGTTCGCGAGGTGTTTGATCGGGACACCCGCCGGGATCGGCGCGTCCCCGCGGAAGACGAACCTCGCCACGGTATGAGGGGCATTCGAGTTCGGAATGGTGTGCTGAGCAGGATCGCCGGGGCCCGGTGCGGTCAACCCTTGACGCGCCGCCTCACTTCGCCGAGCAGGCTGTCATGGACATACAGGGTGATCGAGAGTGTACCTCGTTGAGAGGCGACGAGCACGTGATTCAGCTCGTTGACCGTGTTGACTCGCCAATGGGGGCCGGTTCCGACTCGGATCAGCCAGTTGACCTCTTCTTCGCTGCGGAAGTTGATCAGGGACGGGTCCCATGACCCACCCACACCGAGGTCCCAGAGGTGGAGGCTGCCACCTTGCGCCCTTACTTTGAAGAACTGTGACGTCACGGCCAGAAGGAATGCCCTCCTGGGTCAACTGAGATGCGGCGACCATCGAGCGTCCATGTATCTTTCGATCAAAGGAGTGGCAATCCTTCGCTGAAGACGAGCCGAAACTACGCCGTTTCTTCGCGAACATCTCGAATTGACCGGCGGCGTGAGTCTCGCAGGCCGGGCCCGGCGCCCGCCGCAGACGCCGGGCCCCCGCGCCTTCAGGCGAGCACGGGCTCGCGTCGAGTCCTCGCGGCGGCGGGCCTCGAGATGCGCATCATGTAGACGGGGCGGGTGTGGACATCCGCCCCACCGGTATGCTTGAGGCAGTAGACCGATACGACCTCGTCCCCGTACTTGGGAGTCACCTTCGTCTCGGCGCCACATTCGGGGCAGCGGAAGCGTTCCATCTCGCACCCTCCTTCCCGCTCTTTCTGAGTGTTACCCTAACATGCGACCATGAAGACACCGCGACAAACTCATGGAGAGCCGGTGCGGAACTTGCGAAGAACTCATGGAGGTCGGACCCGCACGCCCGCAGGAAGGATCCGAACACGTGGTGGTGAAATGCCCCTGCTTGATTGAGTGTCGGCGTCCCGTACCGTGAAGCTCGCGGGCCGGGCCGCCGCCTCCGGAGGACGCGAAGCGCATCGACATGCTGGACCGAGCCATGATCGTGCTGACCGTCGTCCTGGTCGCCGCCATCACCGGGGTGATGGCGTTTGCGCCGCCGCCCTCAGACCTGTCGAAACCGTGGATCGTCCGCTCGTGGCTGTTCCCGAGCCGCGCGCCCTCGGCTCACCCGCGCGCTACGCCGCAGCAGACGGCGGCCCCCGTCGCGTCACCGCCGCCGAGCGCCGGCGCGCCTGCGCCCTCACAAGTACCGGCGGGCGGAACCGCGTCGGCCAAGGTGACCGCCCAGCCGCCGGTGCCCGAGGCGGGGCGCTCAACGCGGACGCCGATCGTGCTGGTGTCGCCGCCGACCCCAGTGGGTCAGCCGGTCAACCCGCCACCGACGCGCTATACTGTTCAGGTGGGGGCGCTCCGGGATCAGGCGAACGCGGACCTGCTGGCCGAGCAGCTGCGTGCTCACGGATTCGCGCCCATCATGAGCAAAGACAGTCTTTATCGTGTGCGGGTCGGCGAGAGCTTGGACCGAGCGGCGGCGGATCAGCTCGCCTCGACGCTCCAGGCCGCGGGATTCGATACCTATGTGAGGTCGTACTAGCCCTGGGGCGCCGCCGCTACTGGCACGCCGGGTTCAACGCGACGCGGCTGATGCCGTACCCAAGCGTGTGATCGGATGGATCCATCCACGAGAGGATGCCCACGGCCTGATCCAGCGAGTTCAGCACCGGCGCACCGCTGTCCCCCGGTTCGACCCCCCGCCCAAACCTGATGGCCAACAGGGGCGTGCCGTCCGCGGCCAAGAGCATCCGGCTCACCGTTCCCTGCGCCGACCACGCGTACGGGACGGAAGAACTGATGCGCCCATACCCGAGGACGCGAACCGCGTCTCCCACACTGGGGTTCGCTCCGAGCTCGAGCGCCGGGAACCGGGGAAGCGCGCCCACGTGCGCGATGGCGTAGGGCGTGTTGTTGGTGCCGAACTGCGAGAAGGGAAACTGGGGACGGGTCAATCGAATCTCCGCGACGTCCCGGCTGGTCTCGACTCCGTGCGGATTCGCCTTCATTGGATCCTCGGGAAGTGCGGTGGCGCAGATGAGGCTCGCTCCGTAGAACTCCCCGTCGACCAACGCGATGAGTTGATACGTGACGGGCTGCGTGCGCGCCGGATAAACGACGTGGCTATTCGTCAGCGCCGTGCCGTCCGCGGAGATAAAGAACGCCGTCCCTTGGGTAACGGCGTAGTAGACGGTTTGGCTGCCGTGATAGCTCCCCGTGATGACGAACAGCTGAAATACGCTGGCCGAGGGAGACGGCTGTGCGCGGAGCGACGTGCCTCCCGCAGTTCCGGCCAGAAGCATGAGTCCGAAGATCACAGCGATGCCGCCCGCCCGCATTCTCACCCGTCCTTGTCGGCGCGTCTACGCGCAGGTAGCGCGTTCGTGACGTCTTCTGTTGAGCGTACTGAGCGGGCGACCGGAGAATCCCGGGACACCGCGATGCCCGCGGCCGACCCGGGGCGGCTGTTCCACCCTAGCGGTTCTTATACCCACCAAATGGTAATACCAGCGAGTGGGGTGGGGAATCCTCTGACCCAACGAAGGACCGCGTCAGAATCCGTTGATGCGGTCCGCGCCGTGAGCGCGCCGGTCGCCGTCTGACCGGCCCGGGAGGTCGTCGGGCGTCAGCGGGGACTGCTCGCGGCGGATGCGGCCACGTACTGCCCGGGGGTCACCCCGACGGCGCGCTTGAACCGGCGCGTGAGGTGCGCTTGGTCGTAGAACCCCGCGGCCGTCGCTGCGTCCGCGATCGGCACGCCCTGGCGCAGGAGCGACCGCGCGCGCTGCACCCTGACCTGCGTCTGGTACGCGTGCGGCGGAAGTCCCACCTCCCGGTGAAACGTCCGGCAGAGATGGAACGGACTGAGGGCCGACTCGCGCGCCAGCGTGACGAGCGAGACATCCTCGCTCGCATGTGCGTCGAGATACGCGCGCGCCGCTCGGACGGCCAGGTGCTCGCGGCCGATGCGCCGCGGGCTCGGGCGATCGACGGCGTGCCTCGCGACGAGGCGCGCCAGGGCCCGGATCAGCAGCGACTGCCGCTCAAGCAGCGCGGCGTCCGCCCGTTCCAGCGTGACGTGTAGGCGCCGGAGCGCGGCGGCGATCTCCAGGTCGTGCACTACATAACAGGGAAACCGCGGGATGTGCCCCCCGGCGCCCGCCAGATCGACCGCGACCGCCCTCAGCAGGTCGGCGTCGGGGTAGAGCGCGCGGTACTGCCACACCGTCCCGCGAGCGGGCTGTCCGGCATGGACCTCACCGGGGTTCACGAGGAGGATGTCGCCCGCACCCGCGACGTGCGACGTGCCCCGGCACGTCGCCGCAACGGCTCCGGCTTCGATGACGGCGATCATGAATTCTTCGTGCGCGTGGGGCGCGAAGGCGTGCGTCACGTAGCGCGCGCGGAGCAGTTCGAGACCGCCGAGATCCTCAGCCCGCCACAGGCGGGCGTGTTCGCGCATGACCCCTCCCGGGGCGATCGGCTGCGGTCCGTTCGCCACTGTAACAGGAACAGCAGCCGCGTACAAGACGAGGCGCGCGCGGGCCCCCTAGAATTGTGTGCGGGGTGAGGCCGGGACGGCGCGCGCTCATCTCTCGAGGGCGCGCGGGACCGAAATAGGGGGGTCGCGTCGTGCGTTCGGACGCCACCGGAGCTGGGGTCGATCTGCGGGGCCAGGTGGCCGTCGTGACGGGCGGAGGTCGCGGGCTGGGGCGTGCCTTCGCGCAGGCGCTCGCGGCGGCCGGGGCGGCGGTTGCGGTGCTGGCGCGCAGCGCGGACGAACTCGCGGAGACGGTGGCCGCGGTCGAGCGGGCGGGCGGACGCGCGCGCGAGTTTCGGGCGGACGTGACTGACGCGGCGGTGGTTCGGACCGCCATCGCGGCCGTGGAACAGGCGCTCGGGCCCGTTGATCTGCTCGTGAACAACGCCGGCGTGGCCGGACCGTTCGGTCCGTTCTGGGAAACGGATCCCGATACGTGGTGGCGCGCCGTGGACGTCAACCTGCGCGGGCAGATCCTGTGCGCGCATGCCGTCCTCCGGAGATGGTGGCCCGTCGCCGCGGGCGCATCGTCAACGTGGCGAGCGGAGGCGGTACCAGGGCCATTCCGTACATGTCGGCGTACGTCGCGGGCAAGACGGCGCTGATCCGCTTCGCTGAGTGCCTCGCCGTTGAGACGAGCGAGTACGGCCTCGCGGTCTTTGCCCTGGGGCCCGGGACCGTCATGTCGGAGCATTCGCTGAACTCGCCAGAGGGGCGGCGGTGGCTGCCGTGGTTTCGCACGATCTTCGACGAAGGACGCGATGCTCCGCCGGAGCGGCCGGCCAAGCTCGTCCTTTCGTTGGCTTCCGGCCGGCTGGACGCGCTCTCCGGGTGCTTCCTCACGATCGACGATGACGTGGAGGTCGCGCTGGCGCGCGCGGCGGAGGTGGAACGGGATAAGCTCTACCGGCTTCGGGTCCGACCCCTCGACACGCCGCCTGCGCCCGCGGCGCCAGACCACGCGCCGGCCGGGCGCTCGGCGGGGCTGATCCTTCGCGTCCACCGCGTCTGTGCCGCCTCGCGCGAGCGCGTGTTTCGCGCGTGGACCGACCCGAACGAGATCGCGAAGTGGTTCTTGCCCCCGACCGGCGCGCGCTGGATCCGCTCTCCGGAGGCCGACGCTCGGCCGGGGGGACGGTTCAGCCTGGATCTCACCCACGAGGAGAGACACTTCCACTTCTACGGTACCTACCGCGAGGTGAGGGCGCCGGAGCGGCTGGTCCTCGTGTGGGCGTGGAACACGCTGCCGATTTTCGAGGGGGAGGGTGACACACTCGTCACGATCGAGTTCACGGAGCGCGGCGCCGCGACCGAGGTCGTCCTGACGCAGGAGCACCTGCCGAGCGAGGCCGCCCGCGACGCGTTTGAGCGAGGCTGGGCGCGGTGCTTTGGCGAGATGGCGAAGCTGCCGCCGTAAACACCCCGCGCGAGGAGGGAACCGGCCATGGGATCCACGGCGCCGCGGCCCGGAGTGCGGGTGGCGTTCGCGGGCGCATTCGCCGGCGCGTTTGTGGATCGAGTGCGGGCGCACCTGGCGATCCCGTGTGAGGTCGTCGTCACAGACGAAACTGCGGTCGTTTCACGGATGCGCGAGGTGGAGGTCCTCGTCACCCTTGCGTTCACGCGCGAGATGGGCGATGCGGCCGGACGGCTGAGGCTCGTGCAGGTCCCTGGGGCCGGATTGGACCGGATCGATCGATCGGCGCTGCCCCGCGGCGCGTGGCTGGCCAATGCCTACGGTCACGAGACCGGCATCGCCGAGTACGTGCTCGGCGCCATGCTGTCGTGGACCTGTGGCTTCTGCCGGTTGGACGAGAACCTGCGGCGGGGCAACTGGGGCGGCAGCGGAATGGTGTCCGCGCTTCCTCGGGCGGATCTGTCGGGGAAGGTCCTCGGCATCCTCGGGTATGGGCGGATCGGGCGGTGCGTGGCGCAGCGCGCCCAGGCACTTGGCATGGCGGTGCACGCCGTCCGGCAGACACCAGGGTACCATGATCCCGCTGGGCTCGCGTTTCTCGGCGGGCCCGACTGGCTGGACGCGATCCTGGCGCGGGCCGACTATTTAGTAATCGCGCTGCCGCTCGTGGCGTCGACCCGCGGCCTGCTCGGCGCGCGCGAGCTGGAGTTGATGAAGCGCACGGCCGTGCTGATCAACGTGGCCCGCGCCGAGATCGCGCAGGAAGAGGCGCTCTATCGGGCGCTCGCGCGCCGCACGATCGCCGGGGCTGTGCTCGACGTGTGGTACCGCTACCCACGCGGTCCGGCGCCGACGCTGCCGGCCCACTGCGCGTTCCACGAACTCCCAAACGTCCTCATGACGCCGCATGTCGCCGGGTGGACCGAAGGCACGCTCGAGGCGCGCGCGCGGCTCATCGCCGAGAACATCCTGCGGGTCGCGAGGGGCGAGGCCCCGGCGAACATGATCGCCGGACCGGACGAGCTGCGCTGATGCCGCCCAGATCATCTCGCGTCGGCGCCGGTGCCGGGTCGTGCAAGCAAGAGCTGCGTGGCCTATGTGTTCAGCGGAGGGAGTCGGGGGATGGAAGCGTCCCGGAGCCGAGCGCCGGCGCGCATCAGCATGGCTTGATGGCAGTAGCCCGCCGAGAATCGGATGGCCAATTCGTCGTCGAAGAGCTTGGCGCGATCGACCGCGTCCGGACGCGCCCGGGATTTCACCCAGCTCTTCGCAAACACGGGCACCGTGCGCGCCAGGTTGTGCGGCGGTGCCGCGAGCGAGTACTTGGCGTGCAGCAGCGCGGTCGTGCGCCCCTGCCAGTACGCGCGGTCTCGGAAGGACCGTTTTGTGATGCGGGTGTCGGGGATCACGTGGGTCACGACCGCGTGGCCGCAGTAGTACACGCCGCCCCCCGCCCGGTGGATGCGCCAGCAGAGCTCGGTCTCTTCGCTGACGAAGCGCCGAGTCCCGGCCGGTCCGAGCGCCGTGTCGAAGAGACCCACGCGGGAGAGCGCGTCCCGTCGCACCGAGAAGTTCGCGCCCCACACGTCCCCGGGAAACTCCAGTCGGACGGTCGCTTCGCCTCGGTCCAGCGCGCTCAGATACGGCATCACCACCGGCGAGTGGGGGCTGAACCAAGAAGGGTACGTCTCCGGCAGTTGCACGGTGATTCTCCCGCCGACGCACCACGCGTCGGGGTGGAGGCGATAGGTTTCGACCAGTGCATCGAGCCAGCCCGCGTGGACCTTTACGTCGTCATCGATAATGGCGATGATCTCGCCCCTCGCCGCGGCGGCCCCCGCGTTGCGGGCCGCCGAGACGCCTTCTTCGCATTTGCGGATGTACCGCATGCGGCCGAGTACCGAGGCCGCGAGCGACTGCATGCGCGCGCCCGTGTCATCTGTCGAGCCGCTGTCGACGACGATGACCTCGAACGGGAACGCGGTCTCCTGCGCCAGGACGCTCTGTACGGTTGCGACCGAAGCCGCGGCGCGGTTGAAGACGGGAACGACTACCGAGTGCATCGCGGCTGCCTGGCGCGGACCGGCGCGGCAACGGAGGCGGCGGCAAACCTGCGGCGCCGGGCGCCTGAACGCTTGGAGTTCCATTCGTGTCGCATCGGTCTCCGCGGGGTCGGCACGATTATGAACTGAGACGACGTCCGTGTGGAGTCCTTCTTCCTATTTGTTCGCATCGTCGGAAGCGTGCGGCTGTGTTCCATATGTACCCCCGAACGATCCGGACAGGGACGTTGGGCGGATGTGTGTATGTTGGACAGAAGGGCCACCTGCCGCGCGCGCCGCCGGCGACTGGGATCGGGACGGGGATGCGCCTCTGAGCCACTCCGGGCAGAACGGGCAAATACTGGGATCACCCGATTCTCTTCCGTCTGTTCGCGAGGTAGCTTCATAATCGTGGCGGGGATGCGGACGCGGTTTCTGAGGGAAGTTGCGCTCGCGGGTCTGCCTGTGGATCCAGGCCCTGTCGACCCGGTGAGCGACGCCGAGTTGACCGCGCTGCCCGAACCCGCGGCGCGCTACCTGCGGTTCATGGGGGTCGTGGGACGCCCGCGCGATTGGTCCTTTCGTCTGGGGTTCACGGGCCGGTTCCGGACCAAGCCGAGCCAGGCGTGGATGGCAACCGAGGCATGGCAGTACAACAACCGCTTGGCGGTGGCACGCATCTTCCATATCAAGATCCGGTTCGGCGGCCGGGTGCCGGTGGTGGGTCGTGACACCTACCTGGACGGTCGAGGCCGCATGTTGATCCGGATGCTCGACGTCTTCACTATCGCAGAGGGGATGGGCGCGGAGTATGATATCGGCGAGTTGGTTACTTATCTGAACGATGCGGTGCTGATCGCTCCGTCGATGCTGCTGGTGCCCCAGGTCACGTGGGCTTCCATCGACGCGGGGTCCTTCGATGTCACGCTCACGGACCGCGGGCACACGGTCACGGCCCGGGTCGCCGTGGACGAGCGGGGGGCGCCGACGGAGTTCAGCACGACCGACCGGTTCTGCGCGGATCCCGACCATCCGAAGCAGTTGTTGCGCGCCCGTTGGACGACACCCGTCGCGGGGTGGGCGGTCGTCGACGGACGTTCATTGCCGAGTCGGGCGCAGGCCACCTGGCTCTTGCCCCGAGGGCCATTCACCTACGCCGACTTTCACCCTATTCCCGGAAGCCTCGCCTTCAATCTCCCGGGCGGGGAGTAGGGGCGCCGCTCCCCGCCCGCGTCCCCGGTCGTTCGTCAAGAGTTCACCGGAGTCGTTGCAAGGGGCGCGGCATGCTCCGTAGAGCACCTCAGGCCGGGGTACGCGATGAGAGCGCGCCTCCGAATTCATGTTCCAGCGCGTTACGGAGCTCACGCCCAGCCGCGTCCGCCAGCGCCACGAGCGGCGGACGCACCGTGCGCCATCTCGAGTCGCCCGACCACTGAGACAGCAGGTACTTTTGGGCCGGGATCGGCCCGTACTCCTGAACTTTCAGCCTGAGTTTCTTGACGCCCTCATGCTGCCGCTTGGCCTCCGTCTCGTTGCCGCTGTGGTACAGGGAAATGCTCTTCGCGATCTCGGTCGCGTTGATGTTCGCCGTGGCCGTGATGCACCCCGGAGCTCCGAGTGAAAGCGCCTCGAACAACGGGAGCTCCGAGCCCGGATAGACGATGAGCCCGGGCACCTCGGTCAACAGTCTTCGCGTATTGGCCCAGTCGCCGGAACTGTCCTTGATCCCAACGATCTGAGACGGGAACGCCGCACGAAGCCGCTGGACCAGCTCGATGGACAGCCCCACGATCGCGACCGGCGGGATGTGATAGAGGTAGATGCGGAGATCAGGCGACGCGACGCCTTCGATGAGGCGGGCGTAGTAGGCGAACAGGCCGTCGTCGGGGACGCCCTTAAAGTAGAAGGGAGGCAGTACCATGGCACCCGCGCAGCCGCGCTCCACGGCATGACGGGTCAGCCTGATCGTATCGGGGAGGTTCGTCAGACCCGTGCCCGGGATCAGCTTCTTGGGATCGACGCCGCGATCGATCAGGTAGTCGAGCGCCGCCATCCGTTCTTCGATGCCGAGCGACAGCGCCTCACCCGTCGTGCCGAATGGGGCGAGCCCGGCGCACCCCGTCTTGAGCAGGTGCAGCGCATGATCGGCGAACAGCTTCTGGGCGATGCTGAGATCCTGGTCAAACGGTGTCAGTGTGGGTGCAATCACGCCTCGGATTGGCTCAAGCCGGCCTGCCATCGACGACACTCCCCTTGTGCCCGGCCTCGCGGTGCGACCGCAATACCTTCACTTCCGGTCCGGGCGTTCTTCGGTCACGAAGAGGGTTCGATCTCGGCACCCGATCCCCTTGACACCCGCGCGGCCAGCATCGCGAGCAGATCTTCTGCTCGTTCGGCCGGAGCACGCGCGTGACGTGACAACGTGACGGCGTGGATGCGGCTCGATGTGGCGGTCGGTGCGGCGCGCACACACACTGGGCAACGGCGGATCTCGGACGCTCGGCCCGGTCGGTCACCTCGATCGACGCCCGGCTTGGGGAACCTTCAGTGAAGCGGCGGCCGGGTGTATACTGTGGCCAGTCGGCAACCGGAACCGATCTCGACTTGGCTGCCATCGGGGTTGAAGCGACGCGGCAGTGAGGTGCATCGATGGATGGGGAACTCTCGGGACAGGTCGTTATCGTCACCGGCGCAGGGCGCGGGATCGGGCGCGCGGTGGCGGCTGAACTGGCCGCGGCGGGCGCGCGGCTCGTGCTGGTGGCACGGACGAGAGCCGATCTCGCACTGGCCGCGCAGGAGATCGGCGGGGATAGGGCGACCGTGGTTGCCGGCGACGTCACTGACGAGGCCACCGCAGCAGCTGCGGTGGCCCGTGCGCAAGAGTGGGGAGGCCGGCTCGACGCTCTCGTGAACAACGCCGGCATCGGCTGGCACGGACCGACTCACGAGATGTCGGTCGACGCTTGGCGGCGGCTCATGGAGGTCAATCTGACGGGCGTCTTTCTCTTTACCCGGGCGGCGCTGCCCGTGATGCTGGCCCAGCGGCGCGGGCACATCGTCAACATCGCCTCCGGGGCGGGGCGCCTCGGGATGGCCGAGAACGCGGCGTACTCCACTTCAAAGTTTGGTCTCATCGGGTTTACCGAGTCGGTCGGGCTCGAGGTCCGGGGGAGAGGCGTGAAGGTGAGCGTGGTCGAGCCCGGATCTGTGCAGACGAGATTCTCGGAGAGTACCGCGCGGCGGGACTGGGCGCTGCGGCCCGAGGACGTCGCGGGAGTGGTCCGGGCCGTCCTCGCCACCGGGCCGAACGTTTGGATCCGCGAAGCGTTCGTCACGCCGTTGCAAGTTCCGAGAGCGTAGGGCGCGGGCCACTCAAAAGCACATTCCAGATGACCCTGTGCCGCGAACAGGACCGATGGCAAGTGGCGGCCAACTTTTCGCGAGACGGTCCATCTCCCTTAGGAAGGACGCACTCCATGGCGGTATCGGCGACACTGCGAAGACCCATGGCTCGGATGTGCGCGGCCTTGTTGCTAAGCGCGGTGCTTGTCCTGAGTGGCGTCGGTGCCGGACAAGCCGACCCGAATGCGCTTTGGAACATCGTGCACAACAAGTGCGTTCCGAACGAACAGCAAAGCGGGAAGCCCGATCCCTGCGTCGCCGTGGACTTGAGCGGTGGAGAACAGGCGGGCTACGCTGTGTTGAAAGACCTTGTTGGGGCGACGCAGTTTCTCCTGATTCCGACGGCGCGCGTTACCGGCATCGAGAGTCCGGCCGTCATTGCCCCGAACGCGCCCAACTACTTCGCTGTCGCCTGGGAATCACGTACGTACGTTGACAAAGTGTTGAATCGGACGATGCCGCGAGACGATATTTCCTTGGCGGTGAATTCGATTTCCGGGCGTTCCCAGAATCAACTGCACATCCATATCGATTGCGTCAGAGTGGATGTCCGCGACGCGCTGCATAGATATGAAGCGACTATCCGGGATCACTGGGCGCTCTTCCCCGTGCCGCTCGCGGGGCACCGCTACCTGGCTATGAGCGTGGAAGGCGAACAACTCGGTCAGGCAAATCCCTTCAAACTGCTGGCTGACGGTCGGCCGGTGGCAAGAGCAGATATGGGGGATCAAACACTTGTGGTCGTGGGAGCCACTCTTTCCAACGGCCACGCCGGATTCATCGTGCTAGATGACCGCGCCGATCCCGCACGAGCAGACAAGGGGAGCGGTGAGGACCTCCAAGACCACAGCTGCGCCGTAGCAAGGTCCTGATCGCGGGCTCGCATGTGCGCCTTTGACAGTCGACGCGGTGCTTTGCCATAATATGATCTACCCGCGGAAGCGGGGTGCCGGCGGGCGGTTAGCTCAGGGGTAGAGCGCATCCTTCACACGGATGAGGCCGCAGGTTCAAGACCTGCACCGCCCACCATCGAATCCACTGCGCCCGACTGCACCCTGTGACCTTCGAATGCGCCCAACGGAGCCCCGAACTGGTGCAAGATCGGTGCAGAGTCTTCCGGCCGGAAACTATCCGTTGGGTGGTGGTAGGCGTGGAGCGTGAACGTATGCTTTGATCGCCAGTTAGCTCGACATGTGTTTTCAAGTGGTTCCTGACGGCGAGCAGCTTGGCATACCCCAACACCATGCTGTATGGGCTCCCTAATCTCCCGCGAGAGCACGATGCAGCCGTTCGCGTGCCAAGGCCATTCGCTGGGCGGTCTCCGGCAGGTTCGTTTCTAGCTTTTGCAACGCCGCATCAATGCGTTCCCATGTCAGACGATCTCGTGCTGCGGTCACAGCGCGCTCCGCCACATCCAGTGATTCAGAATCACTCCAGTGTAAGAACGCAGCGATCCGATCGGCTATGGCGTCTTCGAGATGGAGGACGTGCACGGTGCCATTGGGCGTCGAAATCTCGGCAAAGTCGTACACTGGCTGTTGATCGATGTAAGGCCTGTCCGCGACGAAGTCCAACGAATAGCCCGTATCAGGATGAACAAAGACCCGCCCGTGCGGGCGAAAACCAAGTTCGGTCAACGCAAGGGTGATCCTACGCCGATCGATGCCTGACGTGGCAGCAAAGTCAACATCCATCGAAGTATACACGTTGGGAACGTGCACCGTGATTGCGCTACCGCCGACAACAACAACCTGCATGCCATGAGTTCTCAAATGTACCGCCACGACCGCCGCCACTTCGACCAATGACATCGAGGCAAATTTCATAGTGGCTTACCCATAGCACGCGGACGTCGGCGGAACTTTGACCAACGATCTGAGTAGATGGGCATCTCGCTCATACGGAGCAGCAAAGCATACAGCTCATTCTTGGCGGGGAAAGTTGGGTTCAATTCTACAATCCGCGTGTTGCCCATGCGATTGGTGACAACGACTCCTGCTTGCTCAAGCGAAGCCACAGCGCGTTGGGTTTCGATGACCCGCCGGCTTAGAACTCGGGCGATCTCAGAGATATACGTGCGGCCAAGTCGCCCTATCGTGACTAGGGTATCCGTGCGGTTGGCGGAACCAAAGAGCCTATCCTTCATGCACGTATTATAGCAGATTTGTAGCGAGACTAATACAATTAAGTAGTATGGTAATTGTTCCCCATTACCAAAAGACTGTACGAACCATGATGAACGTCAAGGATGCAGCTGTGTTGAGGATAGCACGAGGGCGTATGACAAAAGCTATCGTTTGCGAACGAGCAGCCCATGCGTCTTGGATGCAGGCGCGTGCCTTCGGCTACCAAGGTAGAGGCCAATCTCAAGGGGTCCCGGGCCTCTTGGCTCCTCGATTGTACAAGACGTCCATCCAGTTCCACAGACGTTCACGCCATAGAGCTCATGCCGGTTATTCCTTATTCGTCGGTTTCACTCCATAACGTGACTCCCACTGCTGAATCTGACCAAGTCCCATCAGCTCATTGAATTGGCTCCATGAATTTCGCGACAACGATCGCGCGACTCTTCAATGAGGCCTGAAATGCGCGGAGCCAGTTCCCTTCGTCGTCGATGATCTTTCGATAGTCCCCAAAGTCTAAGTAGTCGGTTGGCGACCCAGTGAGCGGAGAAAGCCACGGCCAATCAGACTCGTCTCGCTGACGTCTCTGCTCGGCGCGCCTCCTGACGTCGGGCGGGATCCGCGCTCCACCCACCAATCCGCAGTGAGTGCCGAGAGTTTCGCGATGATGAATTGGCGAATCGCGCGTTCCAGATTCTCGATAATCTGTCGAGGGTCTTCTTTCGGCGACTCGGGCTCTCGCGCCGGTGTGGGTTCCCCCGACGCTGGTCTGGGACCCGACGAACCGCACACGCGGGGTCTCTCAAGATCGAACAGGCCAAAGAGTTCATCCTCGGTCAGCGTCGGTTTCGAGAGGTTCCATCAGTCCACAGGCTGTCTCTCTCACCAGTAGGACCGTGGATATCGAACGTGTATTCGAATTGACGCCATGCGAAGATTCACGGTATGAATACTGTCGACAGACGACTGCCTACTGGTGAATCTCCTATGGCGTCGCACACCCTGGAAACATCGATCGACTTTCATATATCTGACCAAAAGACAGTCGGTCAGCAAGTCTATGAAGAACTGCGGCAACGCATCGTCCACGGTCGGTTGCGGCCCGGGCAACGCCTCAACGAAGCACGGATTGCTCAGGATATGGGCATCAGCCGAGCTCCCGTGCGCGAGGCCGTGCAGCGCCTACGACAGGACGGTTTGGTGACTACCAAACCGCGACACGGGCCGGTTGTCGCCGAAATCACTGCCGCGGATGCTGCGCATCTGTATCGCCTGCGTAGTGCGCTGGAAGAACTCGCGGTGGTGTTGTTTATCGAGCGCGGGGCGCAGGGTGCGCTCAAAGAACTCGAAGACGTTGTCAAAGCGATGATAGAGGCCGGTCAAGCCGGCAATTTGGCGCAGATGGTCGAGCAGGACGTACGGTTTCACGAAGCACTGTGCGAACACTCCGGGAACCCTCTGTTGAGCCGAATCTACCAAATGATCAGCGCGCAGTTTCGCATTGCGGCCATTCAGGACGATGCGCGCACGGCCGAACTGTCGGAAATCGCCCGTGCTCATGCCGAGCTGCTAGAGACGATCGGGCAACGGGACGTTTCTGCAGCGGTTTCCCGGCTCCGCGAGCACATCCTGAGCACCCTTCCGAACCTTGTCTCCCGGCTTAACGCCCAAGCGGCAGAGCGTACTCCGTGACGGTCGCACAGGCGGCGGATACCGGCATCGAATGTTCCCCCTCAATCCGCGGTCGAGACGACGCTACCCGCGGCCTCTACAGCAACGGCGACAACTCGCAAGGAGGTTCTCTGAGCGAAGTTTCATCGTCCATCATGGCTCAGCATGCTCTGCACGTGCGCGATGAAGGTGGTCGCCGTACTTTCTTCGTTGCGTGGTTCCCCTACTGACGACGCGCATAGGAGGTGGTGGCACCGACATTTCGCAGACTCGCTTCGCGTCATTCTCGCATTGATAGAGTCAATACTCGAGATCTACGCACAAAAACGGGGGGTGGCTCGTGGTCAGTGACAAGATCAATCGGCGCGGTCTCTTGAGCGCGGCTGCAAAGATGGGCGTTGGGGTACTGACCGTGGGATCTCTGGCCACTTTCTTGCCGTACGGCGAAGCGGCTGATGACTCGCTGGCCCGAGCGAGACGTCAAGGGTTCTTGCGCGCGGCGTTCATCAATCTGAAACCCCTGTCGTATGTCGATGACAAGACCGGGAATTTCACGGGGAGCGGTCCCGCGGTTGCCGGCGCAATCCTCAAGAAACTGGGGATCCGCAATCTCGACCCGGTGCTGATCGAATTCGATGCGATCATCCCCGGTTTGCTGGATCGTCGATGGGATATGTCGGCATTCCCCTTCTATATCACCCCGGTGCGCTGCGCGCAGGTGGCGTTTACGAACCCTATGGCGCAATATCGAGAAGGTGCCCTGGTAAAAGCGGGCAACCCTCACAATCTCCATAGCTACACCGATCTGGCCAAGGATCCACAAGTGAAGGTCGGGATAGGAACAGGTAACGCCGAGATCGACTGGGCCAAACAGTCGGGAGTGAAGCAAGACCAGATCGTCCTGTTCCCCGAGGAAGCGCTCGGCATCGAGGCACTCAAAGAAGGCCGCATCGATGCGTTTCTGAACGGCGATCTCAGCCTCGCAATCGATATCAAAGACTACGGCGGCGCAGGCAAACTCGAACTGGCCAAGCCCTTTACCGGCCCGATCGCCAAGGGGAAGGAAATCATCGCGTACGGCGGTTGGGCCATGCGCCATCAAGACGTCACCCTGCTCAACGCCTTCAACACGCAATTGGCGGTAATGCGGAAGAGCGGTGAGCTGCAAAGCCTTCAGGGCCCGTTTGGTTACCCGCCGGATTCCCAGCCTCCGATCGGTCTCACGGCGAAGGATCTCTGCCCGGGCGCCGCGTGGGGTAGCGGCTATCAAGTGGTGAAGTAAGCAGGGAAGCGAGGCAGGGCGATGACCGAGACGTTCGGGGCGCTCGTACCCGGGGTCAGTCCCATCGTTGTTCGCTTGCTGCTCCAAGGGATCGGTATCACGGTCTTGACTACGGTCTTGAGTGCGCTGTTGGCCGGGATTGTCGCCTTTGGCGTCGGGCTCGCGCGGCTATCACCCATCCGCGTCGTGCGGGTCGTGGCGGCGGCCTATGTGGAGTTCTTCCGTGGGACCTCGGCGCTCGTGCAATTATACTGGGGTTTCTTTATCCTGCCCTACATCGGGATCCCGCTCTCCCCCATGCTAGTGGGGATTGGCGTGCTGGGCTGCAACGCGGGGGCCTACGGCTCGGAGATTGTGCGCGGGGCGATCCTCGCCGTTCCCCGCGGTCAATGGGAAGCGGCGTCGGCGCTCAGTCTTTCTCCACCGCTGCGGATGTTCAAGGTCATCCTTCCACAGGCGCTGCCGACCATGATGCCGTCGTTCGGCAACCTCGCCATCGACGTCATGAAGGCGACATCGCTCCTGTCACTGATCACGGTCACCGACTTGACTCGTGTGGTCAGCCGGCTGGCCGTGATCGGCAGCTGGTCGTTCTCCCTCGGGTATTCCGTGATCCTGGTCGGCTACTTCTGCCTGTCCTTGCCGCTCATCTTCGCTACGCGACTCGTTGAGCGCCGCAGCCGACAGCACATGCCGGAAGTCACGAGGCCATAACGTGGACATCGGGTACCTGTGGCATTCGGTCCCGCTGTTGCTGCGAGGGCTCGTCGTGACCCTCGAAGCCACTGGCCTCGGCATGGCGATCGCGAGCATTCTGGGGCTGGTGATCGCCGTGGTCAGGCTCCTGAGAGTGCCGGTCCTGGCGCGGATGATGGACGTCTACATCCTGTTTGTCCGGAGCACTCCGCTGCTGGTCCAGCTCTTCTTCCTATTCTACGTCTTGCCGTGGTACGGGATCACGCTAAGCGCGTTTGCGGTTGGGATGTGGGGACTCGGCATGCACTTCGCGGCGTACACGGCCGAGGTGTATCGGGCGGGCTTCGAACAGGTTCCAAAGGGCCAGTGGGAGGCGGCCCGGGCGCTCAACCTCGGTCCGGGACACACCCTGGCACTCGTCATCTTCCCGCAGGCGCTGCGGCCCATCGTGCCCGCGCTCGGGAACTATCTGATTTCGATGTTCAAGGACTCGAGTCTCCTTGCCACGATCACGGTGTATGAATTGCTGGGCGTCACACGGCAGTTAGCCGCCGAATCGTTTCAATACACCACACTATTTACGGCGATGGGTGCTATATACTTCCTCCTTGCTTATCCATCGTCGCTCGCGGTGCGTTACGCAGAGCGGCGTCTGCGTCAAGGCCAGAACTGATGACGGCGATCGCGCCCTCTGCCGTGGACACCTTGGTTCGCCTTCACGCGGCCAGCAAATCCTACGGATCGCACGTGGTGCTCCACGCTCTCAGCCTCGAGGTGCCTCGCGGTCAACGGTTGGTAATCATCGGCCCGAGCGGATCCGGGAAGACCACCATACTGCGTTGTCTGATGACGCTCGAGCACCTGGACGCCGGTACCATCGAGATCGAGGGCATCGGGGTTGAGTACGGGCCCCGGGTCGACCCCGCCGCGGCCCCATTTGCGCGGCAGCTGCGCGCGATGCGCCGCAAGGTCGGGATGGTATTCCAGCACTTCAACTTGTTTCCGCACATGACGACGCTGGCGAACGTTACCCTGGCGCCGTGTTGTGTGTTGGGCACGGCAAAAGTGGAGGCGGAGGCGCAAGCCCGCGAGCTGCTCGGTATGGTCGGGTTGGCGGACAAGACGGACTCCTACCCGCATCAGCTTTCCGGCGGCCAGCAACAGCGTGTCGCCATCGCGCGGGCACTGGCGATGCGCCCCAAGGTGATGCTGTTCGATGAAGTCACCTCCGCGCTGGATCCGGAACTGGTCGGCGAGGTGCTGAAGGTCATCCGCCAGCTTGCGCACGACAGCGGGATGACTATGCTCATCGTGACGCATGAGATGGCGTTTGCGGCGGAGATTGGGGATCGGGTCGTATTCATGGACAACGGTCGTATCGTCGAGGACAATCCACCCCAGGTTATTTTCAAGAATCCCGCGAACGACCGGACCCAACAGTTCTTACGCATGCTAAGCGACCGGTAGGCCACCAGTTTGAGGAAGGAGTGATGATGGTGTCGACGGGCAAGAACGACGAAGGGAAGATCATCACGGTGTGCGGCCCCATCCGCCCGCGGGATCTCGGGGTCACGCTGAGCCACGACCATGTGCTAGTCGATGCGTGGGGGATGACCCGCGGATTCGAAGACTACGCCACGATCCTCGACGATCCCGAACTGGCCATTGGTGAACTGAAGCGGTTTCGAAGCGCAGGGGGGCAGGCCATCTGTGACCCGACGACAGATGGCATTGGGAGAAACCCTGCAGCCCTCAAACGTATCAGCCAGGAGACAGGCGTGCACATCGTCATGGGCGCCGGGTGGTACCGGGAACGCGTGTATCCGGCCTACGTGTTCGAGGAACAACCCGACCGTTTGGCCGACCGTCTTGTCAAAGAACTCACCGAAGGCGTGGACGGTACCGGTATTCGTCCGGGCTTTATCGGAGAGATTGGCACCGAGCGCGGGCACATTACGCCCGCACAGGAGCGGGTCTTTCGCGCGGCGGCTCGAGCGCAGCGTCGCACCGGCTGTGCGATCATGACGCATACGACGCACTGGGGAGAACTGGCGCTGGAGCAACTGGATCTGCTCGCGGAAGAGGGAGTACCGCCCAGCCGGGTGATTGTCTCGCATCTTGGGGACCGACCGGGGGTACGCTGGCTGCTCCCGATTGCACAGCGGGGCGCCTGGATCGACGTTGACAACCTTGCGTTCCTCGACTACGCGCCGCTGTCCGTGCGCGCCGACAATGTGGCGGCGCTCTTCGAGGCTGGCTTTGGCTCTCAGATCATGTTGAGCAACGACATCTGTCGGATCGACCAATGGGGATTCTACGGCGGGTGCGGGTACGACAACGTCATCACGAATTTCTACCCACTCTTGAAAGAGCGTGGCCTCACCGAGCAACAGATTCTGACCATGACGGTCACGAATCCGAGCGAGGCGTTCGCCTACGAGGCCAACTAAGTTGCATTGTCTCACAGTGATTCATGTTACGGTGTTGATGCCACGCCGCGCAACGGACCCGGCCAAAGATGCGCAGGGAGCAGTCGAAACCGGCGGTTCGACGGGTGCAGTCGCCCGGCACTCACGTCGGCTGCCGGGAGGTCGGCAGCGGCATGTCGATTTATGAGCAACTCGGCGTAAGAACGATCATCAACGGGGTGGGGCCCGCGACCCGGCTCGGGGGCACCTTGATGGAGCCCGAGGTCCTGGCCGCGATGAACGAGGCGGCCCGCGCGTTTGTCAAGATGGACGAATTGCAGGATGCTGCGGGCCGAGCAATCCGCGAAATCACCGGAGCGGAGGCGGGCTACGTGACGTCGGGGGCCGCCGCAGCCTTGGCCTTAGCGACCGCCGCGTGCATCACTGGTGTTGACCCCGTTAAGATCAACCGGTTGCCGGATACCCAAGGAATGAGGAATGAGGTCATCATCCTGCGCGCACATCGATATGACTACGATCATGCGATCCGTTCGGTCGGCGCGCAGTTGGTCGAAGTTGGTTTTCCCGACTTGACCTTTCCCTATGAGCTCGAGACTGCGATCACCGACCGGACGGCGGCGATCGCCTATTACCCGGTGCGCTCGCGGCCCGGACTCCCGTTGGTGGACGTCTTGCACATCGCTCACCGCCATGACGTTCCCGTCATCGTCGATGCCGCATTAGAGGTGCCGCCGGTTCAAAATCTCCAGGCCTATGTTCGCCTGGGAGCGGATCTCGTCGCGTTCAGCGGAGGGAAGGCGATCGGCGGTCCCCAAGCGAGTGGATTTGTTTGTGGCCGAGCGGATCTCATCGAAGCGGTTGCGCTTCACCACCAGGACATGGACGTGAGACCGCAAACCTGGACGTACCGTGCCAAGATGGAATCCGGCCACCTGCAGGGCCCGCCACACCATGGCATTGGACGGTCCATGAAGGTCGGCAAAGAGGAAGTGGTCGGTCTCATCGCTGCGCTACGGCGGTATGTGCGACTGGATCACGTAGCGCTTCGGTCAGGTTGGCTCGAGAAACTCTCACGGATTCAGAAGGAGCTGCGCAACACACACGGGCTACACGTCACCATCGTGGAGGCTCCCCCGAGCGGCATGGACGTTCCATACGCAGTTGTGAAACTCGATGAGGTCGTGCTCGGCGTCACCGCCTACCAGCTTCTTGCCCGGCTCCAAGAATGTGACCCTCCGATTTGTCTCAATGAGGAGTTGGCGTGGCAGGGAGCGGTCGCCATCAGCCCGATGACCCTTCGCGATAACGAAGAGGTCATCATCGCTCGTGCGATTGCTCGCGCTGTCTCCAGCGGAACGCGTTGATGGTGCGCCGAGCCGTCAACAGCGCGTCACCCAAATCGGCGCTCCGGCGCCTGCGGTTTTCTGATATGTGTCGGTCCAGGAGCCGTGATTTGCCCAGGCGTTGATTCTTAATAGTGCGCTAGCTGACTTGGGAGGAGAAAGGCGATGCGTCCCAAAGGTGTGGGCGCGTTGGTTACCGGAGGCGCTTCAGGGCTGGGGAGCGCGACCGCGGTTGCGCTTGCCGCCGCGGGGGCACGCGTGACGATCTTGGATCTTCCTTCCACTCGTGGCCCGGAGCTGGCACGCGAGGTGAATGGGCGCTTCGTCGATGGGGACATCACGAGAGATGCGGATGTCCGCCGGGCCGTTGAGGAGACCGCAGGCTTGCGCGTCGTTGTTCATTGCGCCGGTATCGCGCCGTCCGGTCGCATCCTTTCGCGAGACCGGCCGATGCCGCTTGAAGACTTCCGTCGTGTCGTAGAAGTGAATCTTACGGGCACGTTCAATGTCATGCGAATTTGCGCTGCGGCCATCGCCAGACTGGAGCCCACCGAGGGCGAACGCGGGGTGATCATCAACACAGCGTCGGTCGCTGCTTTCGAGGGGCAGATTGGCGATATTGCCTATGCGGCCTCGAAGGCCGGGGTCGCCGGGATGACGATTTGTGCGGCGCGCGACCTGGCGTCCGTGCTGATCCGCGTGGTGACGATTGCGCCCGGTCGCTTCGACACTCCGTTGGTGGCGGCGGCGCTCTCTCCGGAAGGACGGGCGAAATGGGCGGATCCGGTGCCGCATCCTCGGCGGCTCGGTGATCCTCGCGAATTCGCGTCTCTTGCGGTGCACATCGTCGAGAATCCGATGCTCAACGGTGCAACCATCCGTCTGGACGGCGCTTTTCGCATGCCGCCGCGCTGAGCCGCGTGGCGGTCATCGAAAGGAGCGGTTGCCCCCGGCCCCTCGGGTCGGCCAGACGGGTGGAGAGCTTTAACGCTGGCGAAGGCTCGATGACGATGACTTGATCCCGGAGGATGGTTGCCTGTGAACATCGGAACCTTCCTGAGCAAAGCCGCCCGTGCGTTTCCCGATAATGTTGCCACCGTGTTCGGAACGCGGACGGTGACGTATGCGGAATTCAACGCGCGTGCGAATCGGCTCGCGAACGCACTGCGCCGGCTCGAGGTCCAAGCTGGGGACACCGTTGCCATTCTTCAGTCCAACCACCCGGAGACCCTAGAGGCCATGTTCGCCAGCTTCAAGGCTGGGTGCGGAGCTGTTCCCATTAACTTTCGTCTTCACTCGAACGAGTACGCTTACATCATCGATCATGCGGAAGCCAAGATCGTTATCTGCTCATCTGAGTTCAATGAAGATCTCCTTCGACTCCGGGATCGGTTGCCGCGAGTGCGACATCTCATCACGCTATCGGGCGCCGGTGGCGATCTTCTTGACTATGAAACGCTCGTCGACGGGGCGCCGGATGTATGGAACGATGCAACAGTGGGGCCCGACGATCTCGCATGGCTCTTTTACACGTCGGGGACGACTGGCCGCCCAAAGGGAGCGATGTTGACCCATCGAAACCTCATCGCCATGAGCATGAACTTCTACGCCGACATGTGCCCGGGTTTCGGTCCCAACGATGTGACTCTTCACGCCGCGCCGCTCTCGCACGGCAGCGGCCTCTACGCGATACCAAGCATCGGGAAGGGCGCGAAGAACGTCATTCTTCAATCACGATCCTTCGATGCGGAGGGTGTTCTCCGGAACATTCAAGACCATGGCGTCACCAATATGTTCGTCGCGCCGACGATGCTTAAGCGCATGGTGGAAAATCCGGCTCTAGAAAGATTCGATCACCGTTCGCTGCGCGCATGCATCTACGGCGGGGGCCCGATTCTACTGGAAGACCTCAAGGAAGCGATAAACAGCCTCGGGCCATGCCTCGTTCAACTCTACGGACAGGCAGAGTCTCCCATGACGATCACCTACCTACCTCACCGCGACCACGCCTGTGAGACACCAGATCAAATCCGTCGCCTCGCCTCAGCCGGTTTTGCCCGCACGGACGTCGAGGTTCGAATAGTTGGATCCGATGGAGAAGCCGTGCCGACGGGCGTAATGGGCGAGATAGTCACTCGGTCGGATCTCGTCATGAAGGGATACTGGCGGGATCCTGAGGCCACGGCGACGGCCATTCGCGAGGGTTGGCTCTTCACAGGCGATGTCGGGTACATGGACGTGCACGGTTATGTCTTCATCATGGATCGCGCCAAAGACATGATCATCAGCGGTGGCGAGAACGTCTATCCGCGCGAGATCGAAGAGATTATCATTCAGCATCCGGCAGTGCGGGAAGTGGCCGTAGTAGGTGTGCCGGACCCGACATGGGGGGAAGCGGT
The DNA here is from genome assembly GCA_035295165.1 of bacterium. Classification (NCBI taxonomy): domain Bacteria; species bacterium. The sequence goes on along the minus strand of DATGJN010000066.1, from coordinate 968 downwards.
CAAGGCAGTGGTCGCTGTTAAGCCGGGAATGTCTCTTACGGCGGCCGAGATTATCGCCCTCTGCGCGCGGTCGATTGCGAGCTACAAGAAGCCAAAATCAGTCGAGCTTGTCGAGGAACTGCCGAAAAATGCTTACGGCAAGGTGATGAAACGGGAGCTTCGAGCCCAATACTGGAAGAACGAGCCCCGCAGAGTCTGACCGAATCAGCGGATTCGGGTCATGTGTCTCGAGCTGGACCGAGGTACGCGGTAGCAGGCCGTTAGTAGGCCCGCTTGGAGGCGTGATTTACAAGGCCTGGCGCGTCGAACCGCTCCTTGACACGGAAGAGGTCCGAGGTTCAAGCTCTCGGATGGCTCGACGCTGGAAGGAGATGGTGGTCGATCCGACAGGCTCTCCGTTGGGCGTCCTTATGGTGTGCCGTCGACGAGCACATTGCTATTCCTTTGCCAATCCGTGGGGACCCGTACTGCCGTGTCTGGTTGCCCTGCCACACGGGCTGCCGCCAACAAGAGTCGCGGGAAGCGGGTCTACCGCTCTGGCATTAAGTCCGTGCACGCATCCTGCTGCCGGGAAGCAGACACCAACCCGATCCAAGTTGCGATAGGAACGGGCGAGGGCTAGTTCTCCAGAGGGAAACGACCGGTGCAAGATCGGTGCAAGCCGAGCACATGCCGGGAGGCCCGGGGGCCTGTCCATCCTGTTGGGCTTTCTCTGATCCTTGATTTTCAAGCGTCTTCAGGCTGCTTTGAATTCTTGGTTCGTCGCCGCCCCGCTGGTCTGGGGCAGGTTCAAGATCTGCACCGCCCACCAAACGCTTACTACATAGGGGCTTCCATACGATGTAACCTACAATCGCAAAGCCCGGGGATCAGGCGCATACCGAGGCCGCCGCCTCAGTCTCCAACAAATAGTTGGGTGTTGCGGGGCTCGCGACGACGAGAGAAGTGTTGGGCCGGGAGTACGGGCT